>NZ_BAAFGR010000012.1:0-78620 GCF_041154655.1 Nocardia sp. JMUB6875 | reverse complement strand
GTCGCCGAATACTTCCGCTCCCGCGGCCACGACCCCCTCCCCGGCATGTCCCACCTGGTCACCACCTCCGCCCGCACCGCCCGCCCCGAGGACATCGGCCGCGCCACCACCGGCTCGAGCACCGGCCGCCTCCTCCTCTGCACCGACGGCGTCGGCAAGCGCCTCGCCATGCCGGTCATCAAATCGATTCTGGCGGAGGACGCTTCGCCCAAGAATGCCGCCGAATCGCTGGTCGACACCGCCCTCTCCACCGGCGGCACCGACAACACCACCGCCCTGGTGATCGACGCCCTCCGGCTCCCCTGACCACCCCATCTCGAAAAACCATCCCCCACCAGCCGATTAGGTGCCACCCTCCCAACTATGTAAGGTAGTAATCACCCAACGCGGGGTGGAGCAGCTCGGTAGCTCGCTGGGCTCATAACCCAGAGGTCGCAGGTTCAAATCCTGTCCCCGCTACTAGTAGAACGGTCCCGGAACCAGTGGTTCCGGGACCGTTTTCATTCGTCGGCGTTGCTGGTCGTCAAAAGTCCGGGCGTTATTGCTTGCGGGCGGATACCAGGGCGATGGTGCCCAGGCCCTGGCGCAGGATCGGCCATTGCAGGCTCGCGCCGATCAGGTTGCGGTGGGCCTCCGGGGCACGCCAGCCTGCGGCGGTGATCAGATGGGACGGGCCGCGGAAGACGCGGGCGGCTCGGTGTAGGCGGCGGGCGGAGCGGAGTGTCTGTTCGCGGATGTCGCGGATGGCGACGTCCTGGAATCCGACGGATTCGGCCGCCGTACGGAATTCGTCGAAGGTGTCGAGATCGGGGAAGGCCCACGCATCGGCCCAATCCATGAGCAGGGTCTCGGCGTTTTCGGGTAGGTCGCGGGAGGTTCGGAAGCCGTCCTCGACGGCGATCCGGCCGCCGGGTCGCAGTAGTCGATGGGATTCGCGCAGGAAATCCGCCTTGTCCCGGGCATAGCAGACGCTTTCCTGCGCCCAGACGAAGTCGAACGAATCGGCGGCGAAGCCGGTGTCGCAGAAGTCGGAGACCTCGAAGGTGAGCAGCTCCGACAGTCCCCGTTCGGCCGCGTAGCGGCGGGCCTTGTCGACCTGGAAGGAGCAGAGCGTAATGCCCACCACCTGTGCGCCGAAGGTCTCGGCCAACCACATGGATGATCCGCCCACCCCGCAACCGGCGTCGAGAATGCGTGTGCCCCTGGTGATTTGCGCGTGCGCGGCGAGTTCCTGATTCATCCGCAGCAATGAGTCGCTGTGGTTCCGGGTGCGCTCGTCCCAGAATCCGTAGTGCATGGCGCGGTTTCGCTTGTCCATCCAGACGCCGCGGTAGTCGTACCAGGATTTCTCGTAGTACTTGATGATGCGATCGTGTTCGAATGTCGTGGTGGTCATGGGATCTCGGCCTCCATTGCGGTTGCGGCCGCCGGGGTGTGCGGCCGGGGAGAATTGCTGTCAATCGGCGGCGACGGCGGCGAGGATCTCGACGCGGGTCGCGCGTGACGCCGGGGGCACCGCGCCCAGCAGGCATAAGGCGATGGCGACGAGCGCCGACCACATCGCGGCGGGGACGAAGCGGTAGGTCACATCGATACCGGTCAGGACCCGCAGCACGGCATCACCCAACAGATGCGCGGCTTCGCCGGCCGCGATGCCCGCGATGCCGCCCACGGCGCCGATCGCGGCCGCCTCGACCGCGATCGTGCGGAAGAGGAGGCGCCGGGTGGCGCCCATGGCTCGCAATACGCCGATTTCGTTGTGCCGCTGCACGACTGCCAGGGCGAGTGTGTTCATGACGGCGAATGCGGCCAGCAGCGCCACGATCCATTGCAGGCCGAGGGCGAATACGCTCGCCTGGGTGATATTGGTGACGGCCTCGTCGTAGGCGACGGGACCTCGGAACAGACTGGCCTCCGCGCCGAGGACGTTCTGTAGACGCTGCCGTAGCGCGTCGGGGTTCACACCGTCCGCGGCATCGACCGTCAGATAGGTCTCCCCGGGGCGGTCGAACCACGCGCGCATGGTGTCGAGATTCATCACGAGAATCCCGGCATCGGTTGAGAGATAGCCGATTTCGTCGACGATGCGGGTATGGCGGGATCCGGTGGGCGTGCCGATCGTGATCTCGTCGCCGTGGTTCAGACCCAGGCGGTCGCCGAGCAGTCGGGAGATCACCACCCCGCGTCCGGCGAGCACGGCGGCCCGGGTCTCCGCGGTCAGCAGCGGGGCGATATTGGCGTTGTTACCCGATTCGATGCCCGCGACCTGGACGCGCAGACCGTCGATGGTCATGTAGGCCCACTGCCCGGCGGCGACGCGTCCCACCCCGGGTGTGGCACGCACCCGTTCGGTCCAGTCCGATGGCATTGTCACACTGGGGAATCCGTCCGACCCACTGGCCGTGACCAGCAGATCCGTGTCCCGCAGTGGCCGTAGCGTCTCGCCGGCCGAGCGCGTCATATCGCCGAGTGCGCCGTGAATCGCGATACCGACCGCGACCGCGACCATCACGGTCATGGCGGTCGCCCAGCTGCGGCGCGGCGCGCGCGGTACGGCCGCCGCGGCCAGCCGCCCCGCCGCGCCGAAGCCACGGCACAACCACGCGGCGGCGGCCACCGCGGGCCGGGTCAGCGCGAGCCCGAGCAGCAGCACACCGCACAGCAGCACGCCCACGGCCAGTACTACAGCCGAATTGTGCACGCGCATAACCAGATACGGCGCCGCAGCCAGTGCGATCACCGCGAAGGTCGCCGCGATCAGGGCCGGACGGCGTCCCGGTGGTTCGCCCGGTGTCAGCGCGGCCGATCGCAGCGCCTCGGTCGGATGGATGCGGTACGCCTGGTGCGCGGCGACGGCGGTGGCCGTGACCGAGGTGGCCACACACAGCAGCACCGCGACCGGGTAGGTGACGACCGGCACGTGGAATTCCACTCGGGCAGAGACGATCCGGAGCAGGAACGGCGGTGTGCGCTCGATCGCCCAGCGTCCGGCCGCCAAACCCAGGGGGATACCGAGGACGGCGGCCAGCGCACCGGTCAGCGCGGCCTCGGCCAGCAGATCACCGACGATCGACCGTCGTCGCGCCCCGAGCGCGCGCAGCACGGCCAGCCCCGACCGCCGTTTGGCGACGGCCATACTCGTGGCATTGAACATCAGGAAGGCCGCGACCACGAAGGCGGTCGTGGCTACCAGCGTGGTGATGCTGCGGGTCAGCAGCAGCGCGTTGCGCACCTGCTCGGCCCGGAGCCGGCCGTCGGCCACCATGGCTCGGTGATCTACGGCGTCGGTGATCCGTGCGCGCAGGTCCGCGAGATCGGTGTCCGGCTCGGCGACGACCAGGATGGTGTCGATCCGGTCGGGGCGACCGGTCAGCCGCTGCGCCAACGGAAGCGGAGCGGCCAGGAAGTAACCGCCGTTGACCCGCTCGGCGAGATCCGCCGGAACCACCGCGGCGACCGTGAGCGATCGATCCGCGTAGTCCACCCGCTGCCCGGGGCGGTACCCCATTTGCGCACCCGCGATAACCGCATCGGATGCCGTGAGCAGTCCCGGGTTGTCGCGCAGTTGCCGCAGCAGCGCCGACCGCAGCGGTGAATCCAGTTGCAGCACCGACATATCGACGCCGAGCAGCGAGACGGGTTCGGGTGCGGTGCGAGTGTGCTCGAGCATCGGGACGGCGGCGCGCACCCCGGGGACACCGGCGACGACCCCGGTCAGCGACTGATCGAAACCGGTGTCGGTGAAACCGACCACCGACAGTTCCGCGCTGCCGGTCAGACCGCGTGTGAGCCGGTCGGCCGATCCGGTGAGCGAGCCGTACACCGTGATGACGGCGACCAGCAGCGCGGCGGCGACGGCCAGCATGCCCAGCAGCGCGGCGCTGCGCGCGGCGTGCGTGGTGGCGTCACGCCATCCGAGCACCCGAAGGCGGCCGAGCGTCGCGCCGATCATGACCCCGCCGACGACCGCGTGTCGGTGTCGAGGGCGTCGACGAACGCGCACAGTTCGTCGGCGAGCAGCTCCGGATGCGAGTACGGGGCCCAATGTCCGGTCGCGATCTCCCGCATCGACAGCCGCGGCGCGATGCGGCGCACATCCTCGAGCGCCGCCCGCCGGATGAGCAGGTCGCGGCGCGGGATGAGCAGGCGGACGGGAACCGTGGTGGGACGGTGGCGGGCCCGGAACAGTCGCACCGGAAAGGCATTCGCGCGGTACAGCCGAATCCCATTGGCCGCGTCCGCACCGAAATCCGGTGCGAGCGTGACCCGATCGGCGGCGATACCGTCGGAAACCCGCAGCAGCAGCCGATAGAGCGGGGCGCTGACACCCAGCCGGCCCAGTTGTCGCACCAGCCACGGGATTCCGGGCAGCGCGAACACGGGTTGGTAGGCGAAGCACAGCATCTGAGCCAGCACCTGGAGCAGACCGATCGGCGTCGGGCGGGCCAGCCGGGCGCGCACCCACAGCGCCAGTTGGTCGATGTTGAATCCGGACATGGGCAGGAACGCGGTGACGCGTTGTTCGGCTCCCGGCTCGCACACCACATCCCAAGCGGTCAGCGCGCCCCAGTCGTGGGCCATGAGGTGAACCGGCCGATCCGGGCTGACGGCATCGATGACCGCGCGCAGATCCGCGGCGTAGTCGGCGACCCGATACGCGCCGTACGAGGTCGGTTTCGAGCTGCCGCCATGACCGCGACAGTCGTAGGTCACCACATGGAAGCGGGCGGCGAGCCGCTCGGCCACGGCGTCCCACAGCTGGTGGGCGTCGGGCCAGCCGTGCACGAGCACCACGGTGTCGGGGTGCGCGGTGCCGTACTCGTACACCGCCAGATCGACGCCGCCGTTGCGCACCACGCGTTCGACGGGGGCGACACGGCCGCCGGTCATGATCGTCCTTCCGTCGCGGCGGAGAATCCCACCGGTTGTCTGTGCCCGTGCCGCCGGGCGGCCGCCGAGTACAGTTCGCGCAGCTGCGGGCTCACCCGGCCGCTGCCGTGGTACCGATGGCCGAAGCGCCGCCGGTACAGCTCGAACCAGGTCGGGTCGTCGTGCAGGAAGAGGATGTCGTGCAACGCCATTCGCCGCACCGCGAACAGCGGGTACGGCGCCCGGTTCACCGGGAATACCGGATTGTGGACGGCGGGTGCGGTGCATGCCGGATGAAACTGGCCGAGCATGAAGCCGCGCGCCGCCACCCGGGATTTGGTGCGGCGGTGGCCGTCGTCGATCAAGCGCCAGGCCGACTCCGGTAATCCGATGACAGGCACCACGAGGGTGCGCAGATCGCCGGGCCGGGTGTCGGGGGCCGCGGCGTCGAAGCGGTCGAGAATGGTTTCGATCAGCCCCGTCATCCGGGAGATCTCGGGCGCGCCCTGCCATCGGTGCTGCCGCACCGACAGCATGCCCGCCCTGATGGCCGGAATGACGAACGGGCACACCGGTCCCTCGCGGCCCAGCGCCGGATGCGGCCGGCCCACGCAGTCGCGAAGCCAGCGTGAAACTGTCTCGGCCACAACGGCATCGGGTTCCGACAGTGAGTACGTCATCCGGCCACCGCGGACTCTATGAGGCAGCTGCCGCCGAATCGGGTCACGGCGGTGACCACCAATCCCGCGGCCGCGTGCAGTTTCTCGTACTCCGCGATGGTGCGTTCGCGCCCGGAGGTGACGGTCGCCATGTACAGGCCCATGATCGCGGCCATGCGGTCGTCGTCCGACACCGGTGCCCGCTCGTCGCGGAAGTGTTCGACGACGGCCAGTCGCGCACCGGTGGTCATGGCGGACCGGCAATTCGACAGGATGCGCACACACACCTCGTCGCTCCAGTCATGACAGATGTGCCGCATGATCAAGAGGTCGTCGGCGCGCGGTCGCAGGTCGAGCGCGGTCATGAAATCACCTACCTCGCAGACACATCGGTCCGACAGGCCGCTCGCGCTCATCCGGGCGCGGGCACGTTCGATCGCGACGGGACGGTCGATGACGACACCGGTGCACCCGGACAGGTGGCTCAGCAATTCGGCGACCAGATACCCGTCGCCGCCGCCGATGTCCACAATGCGGCCGCAGTCCCGGCTCCGGACGACCGCGGCGATCTCCGCCAGATCCAGCTCCAGTCCCCGCGCCTGAGAATCGTCGAAGACCGCTCGCAGCACCGGATTTCGATCGAGCTCCGCGAAGAAGGAGCGGCCGTGGACGGTATCGAAGGAGGGTGTTCCGGTCCGGAGCGTCGTTTCCAGCCCATCCCACGCGCGACCGACGAGGCCGCGCACCAGCAACGCCGTGGGCAGCGCCGATCCGGGTTGATCGCGACGCAGATACCTGCCCCGCCCGGTGAGCCGCACGGTCTCGTCGTCGGCGAGGTGCACCAGATCGAACGCGGCCAGCAGCCGCAGCAGATCGTCGAGGCGGTCCCGGGCGAGGCCGCCCCGCTCGCTCAGTTCACCTGCCGTGCAGCCGGAATCGCCGATCAGCTCCGGCAGGCCGAGGTCGGCGAAGGCGCAGATCGCCTCGGAGACCAGGCGGCCGTAGATGAGGAACCGGACCGCCATCGCATCGTCGAATTCGGGAACCATGTGCTCGCCTCACAATTCGTGGCGCGCAGTCACGCGCGCCGGGAGACCGCCCGCGATCGTCGGCGCCAGCCCCGGCGTCTCGGTCGGCGACCAGCCCGGCGGTAGCTCGAGCCGGTAGCGGCGGATGATCACTGACAAGAGGTATTGCGCCTGCAGATAGGCCAATTGCGTACCCAGGCATCGATGCGGACCGGATCCGAAGGTGAGGTAGGCCAGCGTGGGCCGCTCACCCCGCGGCGCGGGGTCGTAGAAGCGCAGGGGACGGAAGTCCTCGGGATCGGACCACCAGCGCGGATCGCGGTGGATGGTGGACAGCGGGAACGCCAGCGGTGTGCCGCGCGGTATGTCGAAACCGGCGGCGGTCGAGTCGGCCGCCGCTATCCGCAGCAGCGGGGGCGAGCTCTGCAAGCGCAGTGACTCCTCGAAACACGCCTTGGCCCAGCGTAATCCGCGAACCGTCTCCACCGCATGGTCGCCCGGCTCGACCTCGGCGATCTCCGCGCGCAGGCGCTCCAGGGCCGCCGGATGCGCCAGCACCCGAGCGAAGGTCTGGGACAACGCCGCCGTCATGGATCCGTACGAGGCCGAGAGCAGCATGACCAGTTCATTGGTGACGGCCGCATCGTCGAGGCTCAGCCCCTCGCGGGTTCGGATTTCGAGAAGCGCGCCGAGTAGATCATCGAGAGGTTCGGGGCGGGCGCGACGGGCCCGCACACGAGCTCCGATCACCCGGTAGGACCGCACCGGTGCGGTCGCGGGCAGCCGGTCGGGGCCGCGCAGGACATTGGGCGGGCCGGACATGAGCCGGAGGAAGCCGAAGGCGCCGGTGCCCAGCCGAATTCCCTGATCGATGATCCGGATCTCGGCGGGCTCGAACGGTTCGGTGAATACCGCCGCCAGCATCCCCGCGAGCAGCAGCCGGTGCAGCACACGTTGCAGATCGACGGTGCCGTCGGCCGTGCGGGCCTGGTCGACCTCGGCATCGAGCCGGTTGTCGTAGATCTCGGCCATCCCGGCGAAGGTGCGCGCGAGTCTGGCCCCGCTGAACATCGACGCCACCGCCGAGCGCTTGTCCCGGAACGCCCTTCCCTCTTGAAATGACAAGCCACCCAGCCGATTACGGAAGGGCAGCCGGTAGCCGAGCTTCTGGTACCGGCCGTCGGTGTCGTTGAGATATCGAGCCGCGTCGTCGGGATGCCCGAAAACCACCACATCGCGGAGCGGGAACCGCAGCCGGCAGACATCGCCGTGGGCCCGGATCGTGTTCCGTACGAAGGTTTCCCGGTCCCGGGTGAAGGTGCGCAGCGTGCCCAGCGGGCCGAGTTCCGGCGGACCGGGGATGTGATCGAGCCGCCTCATCGGACCGAATCCGCTTTGGTGCGGCTGTCGAGTCGCAGGGCATCGGCGATCGCGATGAGTGCCATACCGATCAGCACCACCGCCACGTTCGCGGCGGTGCAGTCCAGCAGCAGGATCAGCGAGGCGAGGAAGCCGGCCGATACCAGCATGTCGGTGCGCAGCACATTGTTTCCCGCGGTCATGCTGTCGGCGCGAATGAGCCGAACGCCCTGCCAGACCACGATCGGCAGCCACAGCAGCGTGAACAGCGCGCGGGGCGGGAAGGCGCCGAGCGCGACCGGCGCGGCAATGCCCGCGTAGGCGATGATCGAGGCCACCGCCGCGGTGCGGGCGGCGCGATCGCGCGATCCGGTGACCGTCGCCGAGGTGGCCAGCCGGGCGTCGGCGTCACCTTCGAAGTCGGGCACATTCTTGACCAACCCCTTGGCACAGAACCAGAGCAGCAGGTAGAGGCAGGCGACCAGCAGCCCCGAATCCAGGGCCTGGGCGCGAATATCGGGCGCCAGCGCGGCAATGCTGGCGAAGGGGTAGGCGATGACGGTGGCGAACAACAGGATTCCCAGGACGGGACGTTCCTTGAGTCGCAATGGCCGGCACGAGTACTGGTGGGCGCCGACGAGCGCCACGATCGAGGTGACCAGGAAGGCCGGGCCGACGCACGCGGCGGCGATCACCACGAGCCCGCACAGCACATAGGTATCGCGCAGCAGCCGTTGCCGGCCGTAGCGGGTCAGGTGGAAGACCCGCGCGGGCATATTGGCGCTGTCCTCTTCGATATCGGTGTAGATATTGAACAGGTTCGCGATCGCGCCGACGATGAAGAAGACGGCCAATCCGATTGCGGTACGCCAGGTTTGCTCGATCCCCGCGAACTCGGCCCCGAGCTGGAAGGCGAAGATCATGGGAACGCAGGTCCGCGGACGGGAGAACGCGACGTAGAGCCGGGCGCGCAGCGGCCACGGCAGCCGTCGTTCGCCGGTCGCCTCCCGTGCGAGCGTAACCCGCTGCGCGACCGGCATTTCCAAGAAGTCGGCGAAAGTGGTCACGACGCTTCCTCCGAACTGTGACGGGTGCGGTGATCGAGTGCGTGCGATATCGCCTCGACGTCCGAGACGCTGGTGGCGGTGATGCGAATGCCCTCGGAAGGAAATTCGCGCACCGCTATGCCATAAGCCGCGAGGGTGGCGACCAAGCGATGTGGGGACGGCGTCGGCAGCCAGACGAAATTGCCGTTCGAGGCCGGAACGGGATAGCCGTGTGCCCGACCGAGATCGGCGAGTGCGGTGCGCGCCGCGCGAACCTCGGCGGCGCGTCGGCGCAGTTGTTCGGCCAGCCCCAGTGAGGCAATCGCCGCCGCGGATGCCAGCCTCCCGACCTCGAAAGGCAGCGCGACGGCGCGTAGCCGGCCGATCAGCGCCAGGTCGCCCAGCGCGTAGCCGACCCGCAGACCGGCGAGCCCGTGCGCCTTCGAAAAGGTCCGTGTCGCCACCAGATTGGGGTGTGCGCTGAGCAGCGCCAGGGTATCGGCGTCGCGGTGGAACTCGTCGAAATCGAGATACGCCTCATCCAGCACCACCAGGGTGGTGGCGGGAATGCGATCGATGAAGTCGGCTACCGCGGCGGCGCGCACCGCCTCACCGCTCGGGTTGTGTGGTGAGTTGAGCAGTACCGCACAGGTATCCGGCCCGACCGCGGCGGCCAGGGCGTCGAGCGGCTGCCACGCACCGAGGTGGCCCGGCACCGGTCGGGGCGAGGCGCCGGCCGCCCGGATCAGGGTCTCGTAGCCGGCGAATCCGGGCACCGCGTACACCACGTCGGACCAGGGGCGGGCGACCAGCCGCAGGATGGACTCGATGACGGCCGCGCTGCCGTGCCCGGCGAACACCCGGTCGGGCGAGATGTCCAGGTGTGCGGTGATTTCCGCGCACAGCCGCTCCGCCATCGGATCCGGATAGCGGGCGATTCGGTCGAGTTCGTCCGCGACCGCGTCACGGACCCCGGGCAGCGGGCCGTAGGCCAGCTCGTTATTGGCCAGATCCAGGGTCCGAAGTTCCCTGATGGTTTCCATGTGATCCCTTCGGATTCGGTTGTCGCTCAGCCCGCGTCGCGCACGGTCGGGCCCGGGACCGCAGCCGGGATCCGGTCCGGGCCGTCGCTGTAGTCGCGCAGCGCATCACGTCCGAAACCCGCGCGAATGGCCAGCCGGCGAATCGGTGCGTGATCGAGCGCGCGCACCGCGAGACTGATCGGCCGGGGATGGCCGACGGCCCGAAAGGCACCGCGCGCCAGCCCGTACTGCAGACCCCAGCGGCGCCGGAGCGCGCGCTCGTAGCCCGAGAGATCGTGTGGTCCACCGGCGGCCAGGGCCGCGACCGCGCACTCACTCGCGTCCAGCCCGGACTGCAGTGCCTTCGAAATGCCCGCCCCATTGGTCGGTTTGATCGCGCCGACGGCATCACCGGCCAGCAGCAGTCCCGGACGCCACGGAGGCCAGGCGGTGAAGCCCATCGGCAGTCGCCAGGCCTGTACGGCGCGCGCCTTGCGCAATTCGGCGATCTCCGGCAGTTGCCATTCCGGCGGCAGGCTTTTCATGAAGTCCCCGAGCATCCCGACCAGATTGATGTCGCGCCACTGGCGGAAGGTGGTGAGGTAGCCCGCGCCGACATTGATCCGCCCGTCTTCGAGCGGGAATACCCAGCCGTAGCCGGGGATGTAGCGCCGGTCGAAACGCAAGGGCATGTGGATCTCGAAGGACGGATCGTGCGGGCGATTCGAGGGCATCTCCGCGCGTACCGCGACCCCGACCGGACCGGATATCCGGCTTTCCAGGCCCAGGGCCTTCTTCATCGGCGAGTACGCGCCGTCGGCCGCGATCACGATGTCGGCCCGGATGCGCTCGGTGGTCGATCGCGCGGTGCGGACCTCGATCCCGGTCACCAGATCGCCCGTCCGGATCGGCGCGATGGCCTCGCACGACTGGCGCACCTCCGCGCCCGCGCCCGCCGCGTGGGTGAGCAGCAGCTCGTCGAATTCCAGGCGGCGGGCCACCCGCGCGAAATTCGGCAGACCTGGGCGGTCCGGCCAGCGCACCTGCCAGCTGCTGCTGCCTCGAATCTTGAGATACTCGACGACCGGAAACCGTTCCAGCTCCGCGCTCAGGCCCATCCCCTCCAGCAGGCCGAGCGCGCGCGGTGTCAGTCCGTCGCCACAGGGTTTGTCGCGGGGGAAGCGGGCCTTGTCCACGCACAGCACCGAGGCTCCCGAGGTGGCCGCCTGCCAGGCGGCGGCCGAACCGGCGGGCCCGCCACCGACCACGACGATGTCGTACTTCTTCAAATGTTCACCGTTTTCACCACGAATGACATTGCGACGCAAGGGTGTTGCCCGCGACGCCGTGACTATGCCACAGCATAGGCACGATTCTGTGGCATAGCGGGACGTCCGGGTGAATGTGCCCCGCATCACAGGGATTCCATCGCGGCTATCGGTGATGGATGCGCGTGAAAGATATGCTGTAGCATGAGCGCCGCATAGATGCGAGCCGGAAAATGGGGGAGTCGGACATGGACGAAGGGGCCGCCTTCTCCGAGCGCCTCGAATACTTGTTCCGAACCATGCCCAATGCTCAGGGCCATCGGTACACCGCTGACGAGATCGCCCGCCGCGCCACCGATCTCGGTCATCCGATCTCGGCGGTGTATGTCTCCCAGCTGCGTTCGGGATTGAAGCAGAATCCCTCGCTCAAGCACGCCGCGGGTCTGGCGGCCGCGTTCGACGTGGACATCCGATTCTTCACCGACGACGAGGTATGGCAGCGCGGTCGTCAGGAGATCGAATATCTGCGACTGGCCACCGCCCCGGATATCGAGGCGCTGGCATTCCGGGCGCTGGATCTGTCACAGCAGTCCCTGGCCTCGCTGATCGACTACCTCAAGTTCCTACGCGTCAAAGAGGGCTTGCCCGCGGACCCTCCGGATCTGCCCGATCCGCGGCACTGAGCCGAACCGGCTCGCGAGCGGAACAGCGCCGCCGCGGCCAACTCGTACGCGGCATGATGGGCATCATCGTGCACCATGGTGCGGATCGTCTCGTGGTCCAGCGAGTGGGAGGCGGCCACCGCCGGTGCGTCGCGTTGCAGCAGCCGCAGGCCGTCACTGATTTCGACCAGCATTTCGGTGATGCGGGTTTCGATGCGCAGACTCATCCGTGACTGGAATCGGATCTGCGGGTATCGCTCCAGCAGCCAATGATGAAGAGGCTCCAGCTGTTCGAGATAGGACAGCGCGATGCGGGCGCCGCGGACCGCACCCGCGACAACCGGGCCGATGGTGCCGACAACCAACAGCGCGCCGCATGTGATCTGAAGTGTCGTGGTGACATTCCGCGCCCACACGGGCGGCATGGCAGGCCACAGGGTGACCACCAGGACCACCCATAGCTCGTATCCGATGAAGCCGACGGTCACGCCGGTCAGTGCGGCCAATAGTCGCCTGCGCCAGGAACGTTCCCGGCGGTGCGCGCGGATTGCCGCGCGAGCCAGCGGAAGCAGCGCGTGAATCACCGTGATCGCCTGGATGACCCAGAAAATCCGCATTCGCGGACTGCCGTCGATCGCGTATCCGAAACCCATGCCGTTTGGTTGCTGTGGCGAGGTGGCGAACAGGGCCACCAGGACGACGGCGACCGTCCCGTACATCGCGCGGGTCGCCAATGCCCGTCGTCTGGTCGACGGCGGGCCGGTCGCGAGGTAGTCCAGCCAGTACAGAGAGGACAGTGCCAGTGCGCCCAACATGCACAGCTGGCTCACGAGGTACGCGGAATTGACTCGTACGGCCGCGAACAGCGCCTCGAGACTCGGGGTGATCAGCAGATAGCCGAGGCAGAACAATCCCAGCACAATGATCGGAACACGTTGCCCGCGTGCGCCCTGCGGTGGAAGTTGCCAGATGGCCGCGAGCATGCCGAGGAAAATGAGCAGGCCCATCACGGCGCTGAACTGCGCCATTCGACTACTCGATCCGGGTATGCGGAAAACCCAGCGCGGTAAGGATTTTGGCATGCTCGCCGGTTCCGCCGCCGCTCCACAGGATGGTTCGCAGAGTTCGCCGGGCGAAGGCCTCGGCCTCGCGTTCGCTGCTCATGTCGTATGACGATCGGTAGCGCACCTGCGCGAAATGCGCGATGGCTCCCGGTCCGAGTACCGAGCACACCGCCGAACCGGTCTCGATTCGGTGATCAATGGTGCTGTGGCCGTACAGAATATGACCGGCTTCATGCAGCACGGTGTTGATCCGGGCAATTGTCGGCAGGCCCGCGTCGTATTCGATGAGGTCTCCCGCATCGGTCCGCGTCCAGCGACCCGCGACGGCCTGGGGCAGCGTGGTGCTGGCAACGATCCGAACCGGAATGCCACTGGCCTCGAACAGGATTCGCCCGAACCCGGACAGCGAGAAGGGTTGCAGCTGGGCGGTATTCCGTTGCACTGCGATCAACGTCCGGCGTTGCGTTCGTCGGGTCATACAGCGTTCGGCTGTCGGCGTCGCAGCGCCGGATCCGAGTCCACCAGGCCGCAACAAACGATCATGCGCTCGGACAGTACCGGTTCGAACCGGACAGTGTCCAAGCGAACGGGTGCGGTTGATCTTGGGCTTGCCGTGGACGATCCGCCGCCGGGAACGCGGATGCGACGGCTTTTCATGCTGATGGCACGCAATGTCTGCTGTGTCGGCACGGCAGTGTGCCGCGCGGTGCCAGGACTGCGCCGTCACTCAAACTTCGTCCGCACCGGGCAGGCCCGCGCGGGCGGCCCAGATACGGGCGGTGTCGGAGAGGATCTGTGCCGAGGCGTCGGTGTCGACGAGGGTGGAGGCTTGGCCTATGGCCAGGCCGATGCCGGTGCTGAGGATGGCGGTGACGGCCTGTTCGACTCGGGCGGTGGTGTTGGGGTCGGGGGTGTCGAGTTGGGCTAGCAGGGCGGCTTGCGCGGTGGTTTTGATGAACTCCAGGGTGCCGATCACCGAGCCGAATTGGTCGGGGTTGCGGCGGGCTACGAGCATGAATTCCGCGACCAGCAGGGTGAGTTGGGTGTTCGAGCCCAGGGTGCGCCACCAGGCGTCGAGGGCGTCCAGGTTCGCGCCGAGGGGTTGGCCCGGGGCCAGGGCGTTGGCGGTCAGTTCGGCGAAGGTGTTGCCGTAGAAGCGTTCCAGTACGGCCTGGCAGAGGGCTTCCTTGCTGGGGAAATTCGCGTAGATCGAGCCGACGGTGCGGTCGGCCGCGGCGGCGATCTCGGCGACCTTGGTGTCGTGCAGCCCCTTTGCGAGGAACAGCCGTTCGGCGGTGTCCAGGATGAGCTCGCGGGTGCGGGCCTGTGACTCCGCGCGGGTCGGCGCCTTGCGCGGGGGCATCCACCACCCCTTTCGACCGACCGATTCCGACCGCGCCCATCCTACGATGCGTGAAATCCTCTCCGGCAACACGATTTGGCATCTGTCTGAGACAACTCTTGTGATCATGGATGCTTCCGGATAACGTCATTATCTGATTTCGGTGCGCGCCAGAAGGAAATCGACCATGAGCGAAGCGTTTTCGAGCGTCAGCGTCGAGATGCCGAACAAGGCGAGTCTGCGCACCCGGGTCGCCAATCCGGTGCTGTTCGCGACTGCGCGGACGGGGCTGAACTTATTGGCGCACGGGGTCCGCCGAGTCGCTCCGACCAAGCACGCCTTCCGGGTGAGCCGGGCGGTGGATACGCCCGCGATGGTGCTGGTGGCCCCGCGCGGCACCCGCCGCCGGCGCGTGGAGTTCGAGGAGGGTCACGCGGAATGGTTGTGGCACAAGACAATCGATGATCCGGATGACAATCGAGACGGCGCGATTCTGTACTTCCACGGCGGCGGGTACGTCTCCTGCGGGCTCAATACCCATCGCCGGTTCGTGGCCAAGATCGGGCGGGCGAGCGGACTGCCGGTTCTGAACGTCGACTATCGGCAGCTGCCGTCGGCGCACTTCACCGAGACCCTCGACGATGCGGTGGCGTCCTACCGATATCTGCTGGACCGGGGATTCGCGCCGGAACGGATCATCGCCTGCGGTGATTCCGCGGGCGGCGGATTGGCCTTCCGGTTCGCCTTGGCCGCCAGGGAGCGGGGCTTGCCGGTGCCGGGCGGGGTTTCGGCCATCGCGCCCTGGGCGGACCTGGATTGGACGCTGCGCAACAACCACGCGAATGCGGCGCGCGATGTCGTGGTGCCGCCGCTGGGGCTGGAGGTCGTCGCCCGCTACGGGTACGCCGTCGACGGCAAGCTGGATCCGGCGTGGTCGGCGGTGAACCACGACTTCACCGGCATGCCACCGGCTTTCATCCAGGTGGGTTCGAGTGAGTGCCTGCTCTCGGACGCCGTGCAGCTGGCTCGACGCGCCGAGGAGGCGAATGTGCCGCTGCGGCTGCAGATCTGGGACCACGCGCCGCATGTGCACCACGCCGGATCCGATGTGCTGCCCGACGCCCGGGCCGCCATCCGCGAGCTCGCCGCCTTCCATCGTCACATCATCACCGGGGCGGCCACCGGCGGCCGCGACCGGACCACCGCCGCGTAGGCGAAACACGAAAGGGGCAGTGCCGCCCATGAAATCGTTCAATCCGCAGGTGGCCGTGGTGACCGGCGCGGGCAGCGGTATCGGCCGCGGCACCGCGAAAGCGCTCGCTTCCCACGGTGCCACCGTCGTCATCGCCGATATCAATTTGGACGCCGCGAACGACGCTGTCGCCGAAATCCGTTCGCTGGGAGGGAAAGCCGAGGCATTCCGGCTCGACGTTGCCGACACCCCCGCCCTGGAGGCCTTCGCGGAGGAGGTGCGGGAACAATTCGGGGTACCGGATGTCGTGGTCAACAATGCGGGCATCGTCGTCGGCGGCCCGTTCCTCGAGGTTCCCCTGGAAGATCTGGAACGCATCATCGACATCAATCTGATGGCGATGATCCACGGCTGCCGCGTCTTCGGGCAGCAGATGGTGGATCGTGGCCGCGGCGGGCACCTGGTGAACATCGCGTCCATGGCGGCGTTCGCGCCCGCCCCGTACACCGCGCCCTACAGCATCGGCAAGTACGCCGTGAAGCATTTCAGCGAGTGCATTCGCGCCGAATTCGCCTCGCATGGAATCGGTGTCACCGTCATCTGCCCGGGGCTGATCTCCACCAATCTGGCCGAATCCACGCGTGCGGGCGGCTTCGGTGATGCGCAGCTCGATCTCGGCAAGCAGATCGTCGCCAAGGGGATGTCGTTCCTGGGAATGCATCCGGACAAGGCGGGGCGGCAGATCGTCGATGCCGTCCGGAAAAACATTGCGGTGGAACCGATCCGGCTCGAGGCGCGACTGTCCCGGCCCATCGCCCGCTACTTCCCCGGTCTGGTCCGGACCGTCATGACCGTGGCCGCCGCCCCGGATATCCACCGGCTGATCCGCCTGACCGAGCAGCCCGCGCTGCTGGAGGCCGGGCGCACGCTGGCCGAGCGCATGCCCAAACGCGGCAACCACGGCGTGAACGTCTGATCCGGCCGAATTCCCTTCAGGAGCAACAATGTCCAAGTTCAACGGCAAGCTCGTCGTCGTGACCGGGGCGGGCAGCGGCATCGGCCGTGCCACCTCCCGCGAATTCGCCAAGGCCGGCGCCCGCGTGGTGGTCAGCGACATCAACTCCGACAGCGCCAAGGCGACCGTCGCACTCATCGAACGCGAGGGCGGAACGGCCTTCCCCTACGCGGTCGACGTCTCGGACAAGACCGCCATGGCCGACTTCGCCGCCGACGTGCACACCACTCACGGCACCCCTGCCGTACTGGTCAACAACGCCGGATTCACCACGGCCGGACCATTTCTCGGCCACACCGCCGCCGACTGGGACCGCATCATGGGCGTCAACTTCTGGGGCGTCGTCCACGGCAGCCGCCTCTTCGGCCGCCAAATGGTCGACTCGGGCCACGGCGGCCGCATCCTCAACATCACCTCCCCGGCCGCGGTCATCCCCATCACCCTCAGCACCCCCTACTGCACCAGCAAAGCCGCCGCCCAAATGCTCACCGAATGCTTACGCCTGGAATTCGCCCGCACCAAGGTCGGCGTCACCGCAGTCCTCCCCGCCTTCATCAACACCGGCTTCTACCCCTCCGCCCAAATGGTCGGCATAGAAGGCGAAATGAGCACCCGCATGAAAGGCGTCTCGGTAGTAGCCGCCAAACTCGTGGCGCGCAGCCCAGAGCGGCTGGGCCGCAACATAGTTCGCATAGCGGCGCACAACCCGGCCATAGCCCCGACCCCGTTCGAGTCTCGGATCGCCTGCACCGCCGCCCGCCTCTCCCCAACCGGCGCCCGCCGAGCCGCCCGCCTCATGGACACCGAAACCATCGCCACCGTGGTGGACCGCCTGGTCCCGTCGCTCATCCTGCGCGGCATAGACGACGTGGTGGACCGCTTCGCTCAGAGCGGTCAGCCGTAGAGTTGGACGAATCTGTCCATCGAGCGTTCGACGTCGCCGCGGAGGGCGCGGGCGACTGCGGAGCCGATGGGGCCGAACAGGGGTGCGCCGCCCAGGTTGAAGTTGGCGGTGACCTTCGAGCCGGTGGGGGTGGGGGAGACCCGGAGGTCCAGGCCGAATTTGGTGCCGCCGATGCCGTGGCCGTCGAGGACCAGGCGGTTGGGAGGTTCGGCGGTCTTGACGGTCCAGGTGACCCGGTTGCGGAAGCCCTTGACGGTGGCGACGCCGACCAGGCGGGTGCCGGGGGTGAGTTCCTCGGGGACGCGGCCGCGCCAGCCTTCGTGGAGGGTGAGCCACTTGTCCAACTCGGGGAGGTCGGAGGCATGCGCCCACGCCTCGTCGGGTGGGATCGGAACGTCTACGGAAACCTGGAGCTTGGCCACGAGAGCGATGGTATCTGTTACAGGTTGTAGCTCTATTCCGGCATCGATTTCAGGGTGCCGATGAATCAGCTACTTCAATTCGAATGCGGCCTGGATCGCGTTGGTCAAGTGGGGCTCCTGTGCGGAGAGTAGATAGCCCACTCGGCGGCCGAGTGCGTCGGCGGGGATGGTGGTGATCTTGTCCAGAAGCGCCACGCAGTCATGGTCCAGCCCGTTGCTGGAATCGAGCCGAACCTCGGTGGGTATGCCGCGGATAGTGCTGGTGATCGGGGCGACGGTGACCGTGTTCAGCACCGGCCGGGCGACCTCGCGGGTCAGGACCAGCACGGGCCGCGGCTTGGTGCCCAACTCCGCAATATGAATCGGCCTCACTCATCACCCCATACGGCGTTGTTCGCGGCGTTCAGGAATTCGTCCAGGTCCTCGTTGCCCTTGCCGTCGGGGATGGCGGTGTACCCGGCGACGATGGCTTCCCCGATGGTGCGTTCGCGGTAGTGCTCGAGGGCGGCGGTGACCAGGGCGGCACGGCTGGCGCAATGCTGGGCGGCAACCTCGGCGTCCACGAAATCGACTAGTTCGTCGGGCAGGCGAACGGTGATCTGCTTGCTCATACCGTCCATAATACCGATATCGGTATGCATCTGGGATTCGATTTGGATGTCATACGATCGCCGGATCCGGTTCCGGCTACACCTGGGATTCCACCAACCCCAATGCGACCGAGGCCTTCGACAAACCGGTCGAGGGTGTGTGGGCGAGTGATCATTTCGGTGTCAGTCGCCGATGTCGATATCGGCCTGCTCGATCGCTGATCGCGGCCCGAAAAGCAACGTCGCCGGGCGAAGGGGGGGAGTTGGCCCGGCGACGTCACTATTGTCGTGGCCATCGAATGGCCACCGATACGGGCCCACCTAGTTTTGGGGGGAGTGAACAGGTGGCCCGGGCAAGATCATACGGACAAACCCCATCGTCTTGGCAAGTCTCATGTGAGCAACGAAATCGACTGAACCGCAATCGGTTGCGTTTCGTGGCGGGAATCGGCCCATGACCCGGCTCGGTCGCCCGCCGCGGCGACCGGCAGACTGGGGCGGACATGAAGCTGCCAGACCTACCCGACCTGCCCGTTCGCGCGGCTCTCGACGAGATCGTGGGAACACTGACCGCCCACGGCACCGCCGTGCTGGTCGCGCCGCCGGGCACCGGCAAGACGACCCTCGTGCCCCTGGCGCTGGCCGCCGGCGCCGAGGGACGGATCGTGGTGGCCGAACCGCGGCGGCTGGCCGCGCGGGCGGCGGCCGGTCGAATGGCCGCACTACTGGGCGAGCGGGTCGGCGAGACCGTCGGATACTCGGTGCGCGGCGACCGGAAGGTCGGTCCGCGCACCCGCATCGAGGTGGTGACCTCCGGGCTGCTGGTGCGGCGGCTGCAGGGCGATCCCGAACTGGGCGGCGTGGACGTGGTGGTGCTCGACGAATGCCACGAGCGGCACCTCGACGCGGATCTGCTGCTGGCCCTGCTGCTGGACGCGCGCGCCGGGCTGCGACCGGATCTGCGGGTGCTGGCCACCTCGGCGACCGTTGCGGCGGACCGGCTTTCGGTGCTGCTGGGCGGGGAGGACGCGCCCGCGCCGGTGCTGGAGGTGCGCGGGCGGGCGTACCCGGTGGCCATGGATTACGTGCCGCCGCTGGCCCGGGAGCGCATCGAGCAGCAGGTGGCCCGGGTCACGCGAATGGCGTTGGCCGACACCGAGGGTGACGTGCTGGTGTTCCTGCCCGGAGCGGGCGAGATCCGGCGCACGGCCGAACGGCTCTCGGGACTGCCCGACGTGGATGTGCTGCCGCTGCACGGCAGGCTCTCCGCCGCCGCACAGGACACCGCGCTGCGGGCGGGTGCGCGGCGACGCGTCGTCTTGTCCACCGCGGTCGCCGAATCCAGCCTGACCGTGCCCGGCGTGCGGGCCGTGGTGGATTCCGGACTGGCGCGGGTGCCGCGCATCGACCACCGCCGCGGCCTGTCCGGCCTTGCGACCGTGCGGGTTTCGGCGGCCGTGGCCGAACAGCGGGCCGGACGCGCGGGCCGGGAAGGCCCCGGTCACGCGTGGCGGTGCTGGCCGGAATACGAGCACGCCACCCTGCCCGCCTATCCGGAACCTGAGATCCGCACCGCCGACTTGACCAGGCTGGCCTTGGAATTGGCCTGCTGGGGCACCGTCGACGGGCAGGGACTCGCCTGGTGGGACGCGCCGCCGGCAGGCGGACTGGCGGCCGGGCGGGCGGTGCTGCGGGCACTCGACGCGGTGGACGACCATGGGGGAGTGACGGATCGAGGCCGTCGCATGGCGGCGGTGGGGCTGCATCCCCGGCTGGCACGGGCCCTGCTCGACGGCGCGGCCGAGGTCGGGGCGCGGGCGGCGGCCGAGGTGGTCGCTCTGCTCGACGATGATTCGCTCGCATCGGGCGTCGATCTGGTTGCCGCGCTGCGAAGTCTGCGCACCGAAAGACCTACCCGCTGGCAGCGCGAGGCCGAACGCCTCGCGAAACTGGTGCGCGGCGAGGGCGTCGACGATCCGGCTCTCGTTGCGGCACTGGCCTATCCGGAGCGGCTGGCCCGCCGCCGCGCACCCGGCTCGACCAGCTACCTGATGGCGGGCGGCACCGCGCTGACCCTGCCGCCGGGCAGCGGACTCGGCGATGCCGAATGGCTGGCCATCGCCGTCGCGGGCCGCGACCCGGGACAGTCGGAGGGCCGAATCAGATTGGCGGCCAAGGCCGATGAGCGGCTGGCCCGCCGGGCCGCGGCGAACCTGCTCGACACCGTGGACGAGGTCGACTGGGTGGACGGCGGTATGGTGGCCCGCCGTGCGGAACGCCTCGGTGCGATCACATTGTCGGAGAAGCCTTTACCCGCTCCCGACCCGGCCCTGGTGACGGCCGCCCTGCTGCGCGGGCTGCGCGCCGAGGGCCTGAGCCTGCTGCGCTGGACCGAGGACGCCCTCGCCCTGCGTCAACGCCTGGACTTCCTGCACCGCACCCTCGGCGCGCCCTGGCCCGCCGTGGACGACGAGACCCTGCTCGCCGAGGCCGAAACCTGGCTCGCCCCGGAGCTTTCCACCGCCCGCCGCCGCGCCGACCTGGAACGCGTCGACGCCGGACCGGCCCTGCGCCGCCTGCTCCCGTGGCCCGAGGCCGCCCACCTCGACGACCTCGCCCCCGAACGCCTCGAGGTCCCCTCCGGCAGCCGGGTCCGCCTCGACTACTCCGCCGACCCGCCGGTGCTCGCGGTCAAGGTCCAGGAGATCTTCGGCTGGAACGAAACCCCGCGCCTGGCGGGCGGTCGCGTCTCGATCCTGCTGCACCTGCTCTCACCCGCCCAACGCCCCGTCGCCGTCACCGCCGACCTGCCGTCCTTCTGGCGCACCGGCTGGCCCCAGGTCCGCGCCGACCTGCGCGGCCGCTACCCCAAACACGCCTGGCCCGAGGACCCCACGACGGTCACCGCCCACCGCGGCACCGCCCGCAACGCGAATCGCCCCTGATCCGTCAATCCCTGAGTGGGCGCGGGGTGATGGCGAGTAGGACGGGGCCCTTATCGCCGGTGGGGCAACTGGATTGGGCGCAGCCGCCGCAGCCGGTGGAGGGGCAGGACGAGCCGATCTGTTCCACCGACAAGCGGCCCTTGCGGACCCAGTAGTCGACCATGGCTTTGGCCTCGTCCAGGGATACGCCTACGCGCCGGGCGATCTGGTCGAGGCTGAAATCGCCTCGGGATTCGGTGATCTCGGCCAGCACCCGGCGCAGCGGGCTCGCCGCTACCGTGGCGCTCACCAGAAGATCCGTCCGATCTGGAAGACCGCCACCGCCAGCACCCACGCCACCGCCAGCTGCATGACCACGCTCATGAGCGTCGCGCGCAACCCGATGGTGCCGCGCAGCGCCGCGAGGGTGGCCACGCACGGGGTGTAGGCGAGCAGGAACATCATGAACGCGAGCACCGCGGGCAGGGTGTGACCGCCCGACGAGTCCCGGAAGGTCTCCCGCAGCGAATCCGCGAGCGGCGCGCTCGCCGCGCCGTGCCCGGGATCATCCATGCTGTAGGACTGCGCGATGGTCGCGACCACCGCCTCCTTGGCGACGAACCCGGTGGCCAGCGCCGCACCGGCATGCCAGTCGTCGAATCCGGCGGGCGCGAAGACCGGGGCCACCGCCGAGGAGACCGTGCCCAGCGCGCTGTCGCCGGGATCCACCTGCCCGAAGGTGCCGCCGCCCACCGGAATCGAGGCCAGCAGCCAGATGGCCGTGACGGTGACGACGATGATGCCGCTGGCGGTGCTGAGGAATCCGCGCAGCTTCTGCCAGGTGACGGCGCTCAGCACCCGCAGGCTGGGGCGGCGGTAGGGCGGCAGGTCGAGCACCAGCGGCTCGTCCGCCATGTCGCGGAAGATGATGTTGCGCAACAGGTATCCCACGCCGACCACCAGCACGATGGAGGTCAGGTACATGGCGAAGACCACCGTCCCCGCCTGGCTGCCGAAGAAGACACCCGCCAGCATCACGTAAACCACCAGGCGCGCACTGCAACTGGTGAACGGGATCAGCAGCGCGGTGAGCATCCGGTGCCGGGGATTGGACAGCACCTTGGTACCGGCGATGGCGGGCACATTGCAGCCGAAGCCGACGATCAGCGGCAGTACCGCGCGCCCGGGCAGGCCGATGGTGCGCATGAGCCGGTCGGCCACGAACGCCGCGCGGGCCATGTAGCCCGAATCCTCCAGCACCGCCAGCAGAACGAACATGATCAGCATGAGCGGCACGAAGCTCAGCACCACGCCGACACCGCCGATGAAGCCGTCCCGCACCAGCCCGATCAGCGGCTGCGGTGCGTGCAGGGTGTTCAGGAAGCCCGCCGTCGCATCGGCGATCGGCCCGGTGATGACGCCCTGCAACGCGTCCTGCAGCGGCTTGGCCACGGTGGTGGTCAGCTCGAACACCACCCACATGACGGCCAGGAAGATCGGAACGCCGATCCAGCGGTGAGTGACGATCCGATCCACCCGATCGCTCAGCGTGACACGGGTTTCCGAGCCGGTGACCACGGCCGCGCGCACATCGTGGGCCCAGGCGTAGCGGCGTTCGGCGATCAGGATCTCGCCGTCCTCCTCGGAATCCATCGGCTCGTCGGCGGTGTCGGCGAGGATGGTGCGGGCGGCGACGGCCAGGTCGGCGGGGACCCCGGGCGGGACGTCCCCGGCGAGCAGGGCCAGCGCCAGCCAGCGCGGCGGATAGTGCTCGGGCAGTAGCGGTTTCAGCCTCTCGACGGCCGCCTCCACATCCTCGCCCAGATGCGGCGCGATCGGCGCGCGCCGATCCTGCAGCGCCGCGTCGACGGCCCGGGCCAGCGCGGGCATTCCGGTGCCGCCGCGCGCGACCAGCGGCACCACCGGCACACCGGCCACCGCGGCCAGCCGGGCGGCGTCGACGGGCGTGCCGCGGCCGTCCGCCACATCGGTCATGGTCATGGCGATCACCGTCGGCAGGCCGGTCTCGAGCACCTGCGACAGCAGATACAGGCTGCGCGCCAGGTTCGCGGCGTCCACCACTGCGATCACCACGTCGGGGCGATCCGGGCCGGAGTCGGTGAGCAGGGCGTCGCGGGTGACGGCCTCATCGGGCGCGGCGGGCAGCAGGCTGTGGGTGCCGGGCAGGTCCAGCAGGCGAATCGTGCGGTCGGGACCCAGTTTCCACGGTCCCTCGGTCACCTCGACCGTGGTGCCCGGCCAGTTGCCGACCCGCTGCCGGGCCCCGGTGGCGGCATTGAACAGCGTCGACTTGCCGACGTTCGGATTGCCGACCAGGACCACGGTGGAGGTGTCGGTCAGGGTCGCGGTCGAGGTGGAAGCCGATCCGCCGCAACAGGATTCACTCATGCGCGGACTCCCGCGCCACGTCGATGGCCCGGGCGGTGGCCGCGTCCACCGCGATCCGCGCGTCGCCGAGGCACAGGATGCGGCCGCCGTGCACGCCGATGGTGGCCACGCTGGCCGGCGCGCCGGGAATCAAACCCATCTCGAGCAGTCGCCGTCGCTGTCGCCCCAGGAGTCGAATCCGTCCGATCCGGAATTTCTCTCCCGGTTTGCTGTCGAGCAGCGAGCTCATGCGGACCCCTTTCAGCCGGTCATGGGGAACTCCCGAACGATCCCAGTGAACTGGACCGCCGATTGCGTTAGGGAAACCTAATGACCAATTTTAAGAGGGCGCTGAGAAATAGCTATACCGCGCTAATCACGTCCTGATTGGGACGTTCGTCCCTTTACTCATTTCCCTTCGCCCATCGTGCTGTCGTCCGCGACGAGCCGTCCGGAATCGATGGCGGCCAACAGCGCTTCGTGATCGGCGGCCGTCTGATCGGCGTAGGCGAGCGCGAATTCGCCCATCGCCTTGTCGAAGACGTCGCTGCCGCCCAGGTATGCCGCGATGGCCACCCGATCGCCCGAACGCGCGTGCCCGCGGGCCAGGGTGTGCCCGCACAGCGCCGCGTACTGCCGCAGCTGCGCGGCCGACATGTCGTCGATGACCAAGGAGCCCTTCATGTCTCGCAGCTGACGCCAGTAGTAGAACAGCCCGTCCGGCCCGGTCGCCCAGCCCAGGAAGATATCCCCGGCCGACTGGGTGAGCCGCTGCCCGTGCACCACCCGATGTCCCTGATGGCGGAACTGGCTGGCGCCCAGATGCGGTGTCAGCACCGAAGCCTCGGCCTGCTTCACCTGCAGGAACAGCGGATCTCCGGTGGTGCGCCCGGTCAACAGGGCGATGAAGCAGCGCGTTCCCACACTGCCCACCCCGACGACTTTCATTGCGATGTCCCGCAATTCGTACCGATCCAGCAGTACCCGGCGCTCCTCCGGTAGCGTCGCACGGTAGTCCGCCAGCACCGAATCCAGTTGTGCGTACAGCTCTTTCGGCACCGGCAGTACCAACGGCGGATCCGCCTTGATCCGCGGCGTCCCGTCCGGCCCGGGCTCGGTGAGCTTGTCCAGCGCCTGCAGGCTCGTCCGCGCCTTCGCCTTGTTGATCACCTTGTCGGTCAGCTTGCGGTCCTTGGGCTTCACCAGTTCGGATACCTGCTCGGCCTCGACCATCTGATACCAGACATCGGTCTCCCCGAGTGTCGCCAGCCGCGCCATCGTCTCCCGGTAGGCCTGTGCCGCCGTCACCGCGCCGTCGACCGCCTCGGCATCGGTGAACCCGTTCGCCCGGCCCGCCACCGCCACACTCGCGACCAGCCGCTTCACATCCCACTCGAACGGTCCCGGCAGCGTCTCGTCGAAGTCGTTGAGGTCGAACACGAGTGACCGCTCCGGCGATGCGAACAGCCCGAAATTCGACAGGTGCGCATCCCCGCACAGCTGCACCCGCAGCCCGGTGTTCTCCCCGGCGGCCAGGTCTTCCGCCATGATCGCGGGCGCGCCCCGAAAGAACGGAAACTGCCCGGCGGCCATCCGCGCGTACCGGATCTTCACCAGCTCGGCGACGCGGGTCTCGGCCTGCCGCTCGAGTATCGAGATCGGATCCACCCGATCCGCCGCCGGTTTCCACACCCCCAGCGCCGACCGCGTCACCGTCTTGCGTGCCGCCCGCCCGGCCTCGGCCGCCGCCTCGGCACTACCCGACACTGACCCCGCCACGGAAGTCGACATGAAGCGACTTTAGACCCGATCCCCGCTGATCCCGTCGACCGATCGGGATGAGTCGGCATCTGAACCATTCGTATTTCGGAATCCCGTCCGCGGGGGATCCGCGCGTGATCTAATCGCGCCAACCCGGGTGCGTCAGCGCCTCGATAACGATGTCGAGGGACACCCGTGTGCGTGGGAGAGACGATGGTGGACAGAAGTATTCAGCGGGTGGCGGGCTCGATGGCGGCCCTCGCGGTCGCGGCGGGTTTCGTGGCTGCGGCCGTGCCCGGGACGGCCTCGGCCGCGCCCGGCACGGTCACCTGGTCCGACGGGAACAGCAAGTTCACCCGGACGGTGTCGAATACGAATCCGATCGTTGGTGAGGTCGTGACCGTCAAGACGACCTTCGAGCGGACCGGGATCCCGGTGGAGTACATCTACGCGGTGAAGGACTGGCACCCGGCCTGCCTGACGCCGGTGGCCGGCTCGGCGAAGATGGGCGGCGACCAGGTCTCCCTGGACACCTCGTCCTCGGATTGGGTGCGGGCGTCGTTCGGCATCACCAAGTACCCGGTGTACCCGAACATCAATCCCAAGTCGCAGACCTTCGAGGTGCAGTACACCGTGGGTGTGAACTGCGCCCGCGACACCCCGCTGCCGACCTCCATGGACTACAGCGGCTCGCTCGGTGACGGCAACTACGCCAACAAGGGCCCGAACATCACGGTGTCCAGCGATGCCGTGTCGACCACCGTGCTCACCGATGTGACCGGTGCGCAGACCGGCAAGGCCGTCACCCTCGAGGCGACCGTGTCCCCGGCCGCGGCGGGCGGCACCGTCCAGTTCAAGGCGGGCGACCAGGTGCTCGGCGACATCCCGGTCAATGCGAACGGCAAGGCCACCATCGTGTGGACCCCCGGCGCGGCGGGTTCGTACACGATCGGCGCGAACTTCTCCGGCCGCACCGGCGTGGCCGCCTCCTCGACCACTAAGGTCGTGACCGTGACCGACGTCCCGGTCGATCCGACCCCCACCCCCACCCCCACGCCCAAGCCCAACACCGGGTCCTTCGGCTTCTGAGCGCCCGCGCCGGGTTCCCTCGAACCCTCAGTCGAGGGAACCCGGCGTGCCGAACCAGCGTTCGAGGGCGGCACGCAGGCTGCCGTGGTCGGACGGGGTGAAATCATCGGTGGCCCAGGCGATGTAGCCGTCCGGGCGAATCAGCAGGGCCGCCGCCGGAGGCTCCGGACAGGTGGCCGCGACGAGGTCGACTCGATCGGTCCAACCCGCCGCGACGGCCGCCAGGTCTGCGGTGTCCCCGAAGGCGAACAGGATCGGACGCGCCGGGCGCAGGAGTTCGGCGATTCGGGCTGTGCCGCTGTCGGTTTCGACGGTGTGATCTGGGAAGAGATGGCCCGAGAGCGGGTGGGAGTCGCCGACGTCATACCGGACGTCGGAGCCCGCCAGCAGGTTGGCGATGTGGGTCGTCACTTGGGGAAGCTGCATGAGTTCGCCGAAAAGCTCTCGGAGAGCGGTGATTTCCGGTCCGGGTGAGACCAGTGCGGATTGCGACAGGGTGTACATGACGACCCGCTCCGCGACGGGATGGCGTTCGGATTCGTAGGTGTCGAGCAGACCCTCGGGTGCCCAACCCCGAACCTCCGCAGCGAGTTTCCATCCCAGATTGACGGTGTCCTGCAGGCCCAGGTTGAGGCCGGGCCCGCCCATGGCGGAGTGCACGTGGGCGGCGTCGCCGAGCAGGAAGACATTGCCGAGGCGGTAATGCTCCGCGACCCGGGTGTTCTGACCGATGGTGCGCCGCAGGTTGTGCGGGCCGGGACCGGTCGGCGGAGTGATGGGCAGCGGTGTACCGAGGACACGCTCGACACTGTCCCGCAGTTCGTCGAAGGTCATGGGTGTGTCGTTGGAATACTGTTCGCCGCCTTCGAATTCGATGGTCCCGACCAGCGGCCGGTGGGGTTGCAGTTCGGCATAGACGAAGATGCCGCGTTCGAGGCTGTGATGGCCGAGCTCGAAGGTGCCCACGCCGGGTACCTCGAGGCGGCCGTCGCCGGTGCGGAGTTCGGCGGGAATGGTGGTGTGCCCGGTCCGGGCGATGTGGCCGTCGGCGGTGATGCCGGGGAAGTCGATGCCGGTTCGCTTGCGTACCAGGCTCTTTCCGCCGTCGGCGCCGACCAGGAAGCGTGCCGTCAGCTCGTAAGCGCCGTCGGGAGCGGAGATCGAGACGCGGACCCGGTCATCGCCGGGCTCGATGTCAATCAGCTCGTGGCCCCAGCGCAGATCCACGCCGAGGTCGATCGCGCGCTTGGTGAGGATCTCCACCATCTCCGGCTGCGGCTTGAGCAGCAGGTGCACCGGATTAGGTTGCACCGCAGTCAGATCCAACGGCATGCCGCCGAATATGTAACGCGGCACCGGAGTCGGCGTCCCCGGGTTGCCGCTGAACGCGCCGTACAGGCCGCGCATATCGAGGATGCGAACCACCTGTCCGGCAAGGCCATTGGCCTTCGGTTCGAGACTAGGAGCGGGTAGTCGGTCCAGCACGATGGGCCGGAGTCCGGCGAGGGCGAGTTCGCAGGCGAGCATCAGGCCGTTGGGCCCGGCTCCGGTGATGACGATGTCGGTGGTCCGCACGGAAGCACTGTTTTCGGGCATGACGAATAAACCTCTTGTCACTGAGGGTATTTCGGGACGACCGGCGCTAGCGGCGCTGCTACGCCGGTGGTTCGGGCAGGCCCGCCGCGAGCGCGGCCATGGCCTGCCGGATCAGAACGGGAATAGGTTGGGGCGGATCGGATCTCACGTAGATCTCGAAGGCGGCCTGCTGTGCCGCGGAGGCCACCGCCGCGACCAGCCGCGGGTACAGGTCGCGCTCGGGATCGGTGCCGGTGCGCTCGGCAATGGCGGCGATCACCGCCTCCTGAATGCCTTTCGACATCATGGCGGCGACTTCCGGTGCCTCGACCAGTTTCCGGACCTGGACGAGCTGTTCGGGGGTGGGCGTCAAATCACCGGTCTCGGTGAGTTCTTCCACGAGCGGTTCGACCATCGCCGTGGTGAGCGCTTCCAAGAGCGGTTCCTCCGCCGGCCGGGAGCGCAGAATCTCCACGCCGCGGCGGATTCGGTCGAGCTGCCGGTAGACGAGCGCGTCGTACTTCCCGGCGAAATAGTTGTTGAAGGTGCGCACGGAAACCCCCGCCCGCGCGGCGATGTCCTCGCGCACCACGTTCTCCAGCCCGCGCTCGAACATGAGCGCCAACGCCGCATCGCTGAGGGCGCGGCGGGTGTCGGCCTTCTTGCGCTCACGGAGTCCGAGCGGCTGTTCGTCGGGCATGCACCCAGTATGCGAGAAACGTGCCCGGCGGGCAATGTTTCCTGCCGGGCAATTTTCGGCTCATTCGGAGAGCAGCTGTTCCACCACCCACCGCGCCGCGTCCGGCTGCATCGGCAGCGCGGCATGACTGGCGAAACCCGCACGCGGATAAAGATCTTCGAAGAAATCGTTCACCACGCCCGGCTCCTCGATGAACGAGGCCGTACCCGGCGGCGTCAGCACCTGATCGCCGCGCGTGGCCAGCACCGAGTAGGTGACCTCGGGCACGGTGATCCCGCCGTCGAGCAGCGCCGCGGTCACCCGCGACCCGGCCAGGCAGTCCAGAGCGCCCTGTACGCCCCGGAACACGCTGTCGCGCAACGGATTCGTGGCATCGTTGAGCACGCTCGCCAACCCTTCGGGCGACCCGGGCAGATCCAACCCCCCGATGAGCGTCGCCGCGGTCGTCCCCTTGGTCACCGGCGCGAGATACACCGCGCGGTCGACGGACGGTCCGCCGTGCAGGAACTTCAAGTAGTAGTTGGCGATCAACGCTCCCGACGAGTGCGCGACGATATCGACCCGCGCGGCCCCCGTCGCCGCCAGCACCTCGGCCACGAAGTCCCGCAGCTGCCCCGCCGACTCCGCCACCGGTGCGGCCGCCTGCATCGGCCCGATGATGCCGTACCCGAAGATGAACGGGCAGCCCCCGATCGCCCGGATCCCGCTCGTGATCCCCGCCATCTGCTTGTCCAGCGTCGCGCGAATATCCCCGACCGCCCCGAAACCGCCGAGGATCACCACCGGATTCGGCTGCTCCGGCGCGGGCGCGCAGTCCAGCGCAGGCTCGAGCGTGCCGGAGGCGGGCAGCGGATCACCCCCGGTTTCCGGCGGCGCCGCCGAAGCGGGCGCCGCGCCCAGCGCCAGCAGCGTCGCCGCCACCACCGCCATCCCCGCCCGAACTCGCACTCGTCGCCACTGTCTCGCAGGTCGCCACTGTCTCGCCGGTTGCCGCTGTCGTCTCGCAGGCCTCGCGTTCGTCACCGAAATAGTTCGGACACCGCGCGCGTTTGGACGACCGAATCAGCGTGTCGGCGGCGTGGCATACGCTCCGGAGGATCGGAAGGAGCGTGGGTTGTGAGCAAGCGCGGGTGGCTGTTGTTCCTGGGCATGGGCGTGATCTGGGGAGTCCCGTACGCCATGATCCGGGTCGCGGTGCGCGAATTCGACCCGGTGTTCGTGGCCTTCGGCCGGACCCTGCTGGGCGCGCTGGTGCTGCTGCCGATCGCGCTGTACCTGAAGGTGCTGCTGCCGGTGCTGCGGCGCTGGCGCTGGGTGCTGGTGTACACGGTCGTGGAGATCACCGGCCCGTGGCTGCTCATCGGCCACGCCGAGACCAAGCTGACCAGTTCGACCGTCGGCCTGCTGATCGCCGCCGTGCCGCTCATCGCCATCGTGATCACCACCCGAATGGGCCACGAGCACTTGGACATGCGCCGCATCCTCGGTCTGGTGATCGGCTTCGCGGGTGTGACCGCCCTGGTCGGCCTGGACATCGACGTCTCGAATCTGGGCGCGCTGGCCGCCATCGGCGTGAGCGTGATCGGCTATGCGCTGGGCCCGATCATCATCGACCGCAAGCTGACCGACCTGCCCCCCATCGGCGTGGTGACCGCCTCGCTGATCTTCGCCGCCGCCATCTACCTGCCGTTCTCCCTGTGGCGCCTGCCGTCGCACTACCCGCCCGGCCCCACCTGGTCGGTGGTCGGCCTCGGCCTGATCTGCACCGCGCTGGCGTTCGTGGTGTTCTTCGCGCTGATCGGTGAGGTCGGCCCGTCGCGCGCCACCGTCATCACCTACATCAATCCCGCGGTGGCTCTGCTGATCGGCGTCTCGCTGCTGGACGAGCCGCTGACCGCGGGCATGGCCATCGGCTTCCCGCTGGTGATCCTCGGCTCCATCATCGGCACCGCGCGGGCCCGGGCGCAGACCAAGGAGCCCACGCCCGCCTAACTCTTCGAGGGCCGAGTTCGTTTGCCGCCCTTGCGGGTTCGCTCGGTGCGCTCGATGCGCGGGTCCTCGGGGACCTCGTAGCGGGGGACGTACTCGCCGAGGAACGCCTGCAGCGTCGCGGTGGCGGGGATGGCCAGCAGCGCCCCCACCGCGCCCAGCAGCGCACCACCCACGATGACCGACAGCAGCGCGATCGCCGGATTGACGTCCACGGTCTTGGCGGTGATGCGCGGCTGCAGCACGTAGTCCTGCAGCCACTGGTAGACCACCACGAAGATGAGGATCCACACCGCGTAAATGGGATTGATGGTCAGCGCCACCAGGACCGGCAGGATGCCCGCCAGATACGTGCCGATGGTCGGCACGAACGAGGCCACCACACCGAACCAGATGCCCAGCGCGATCGAATTCGGAATGCCCAGCAGCGCCAGGAACGCCCCGTGCGCGACGGCGGAGATGACCGCCAGCAGCGCCCGCGAATACAGGTAGCCCCCGGTCTTCTCGATGGCCAGATCCCAGGCGTGCAGCACCGCACCCTGTTTCGCGGGCGGCAGCAGCGAGCACACCGCGCGCCGCAGCTTCGGCCCGTCGGCGGTCATGTAGATGCTGAACAGCGCGATGGTGACGAATTTGGCCACCCCGGCCAGCACCGTGCTGGACAGACCCCACACATTGTTGGCGGCGCGCGCGGCATAGCTGTTGATCACGTCCGAGTCCTTGAACAGCCGGTCGCGCAGCTGGTCCAGGGTGAACTTCTGATGGAAGGTGTGGTTGACCCAGTCCACGAGTTCGTCGATGAGCCGCGGCAGTTCGCTCACCACATTGGCGACGGTCTCCACCATGAGCACGCCCAGGGTCGCGAGGAAGCCCGCGGTGCAGGCGAACACGATGAGGAACACCACGCCGGTGGCCAGCCCGCGATTGACGCCGCGCGCGGCCAGCCCGTCCACCGCCGGTTCCATGGCCAGCGAGACGAAGAACGCGACGGTCATCATGATCGCGATGCCGATCAGCTGGTGCGCGGCCCAGTTGGCGAGTTCGAACAGCCCGAGCAGGGCCAGCGCGAGCACCATGGCCCGCGGCAGCCAGGCGGGCATCGATGCCCGGCCGGATGTTTCGGTGTCGGCGGTGTCGTCGGCGGCCACGGGGTCAGTCTCGTGCACGGGCCGGTGTTTCCCGGGAAGACGCACCGTGCGCGGGCTCTCCTGAAATTCCGGTCGGTCTGTTTTTAGCTACCGAAAAGAACCGAGAGTCATTCGGGGATAAAGGTTTTGCCGCGATAGTGTGCAGGTATGCACGTGGGCGGCCAAGATATGCGAGTGCGCACGAAATTCTCCAGCGAACTGATGGCGCTGACCGATGAGCTCGCGCATATGGCGAGACTGACGCATGAGGGTTCGGAGCGGGCCGCGGCCGCGCTCGCCGGCAGCGACCTGACCGCCGCCTACGAGGTCTTCGCGCTCGAGGAGAAGGTGGAGATCGAGCACGCCAAATGTGAGGACCGGTCGGTCATCCTGCTGGCCCTGGAGGCCCCCGTGGCCCGGGATCTGCGCCAGGTGGTGACCGCCATGCAGATCGCCGACGACCTGCTCGCGGTCAGCCGGGCGCTGAGCCGGGTGGCCGATGTGGTGGTCCGCCGCTACCCGAATCCGGCCGCCCCGCCGCAGGTTCTGGCCCTGCTCGCGGAAATGTCGAGCGCTGTAACGCATCTCGTCGACACCGCCGTGGGAGTCATTGCCGCACAGAGCCCGCCGCGCGACCGCGCGCTGGTGCCGCGCGACGAGAATATCGAGCGGTTGCGCGTCCAGCTGGTCGAGCTGGCCGCCGACGACACCTGGGCGCACGGCTCGGCCATGGCCATCGATATCGCGCTGCTGGCCCACCACTTCGAGCGCGGGGCCGACCACTGCGTGCGCATCGGACGGCTCATTCGCTTCTTCCACACCGGTATTCCGCTCTACGCACAAACGGAGGCGTAACCACCACCTGATGTTCGGGGTCTGTCCACCCGGGGGGTAAGCTGCCCGAATTGCTTCATGGCGAGGTCTTTTCGAGTAGCACCGCAGCTCTCTTTTCGTAGCACCGCATTGCACGGACAGCCGAAAATCCGACAAGGGCCCCAAACATGACCAACAGCTCTACCCAGGCGAAGTTGGCAGCACCGGTTCGAGTCGCGCCCGCTCCCGCCACCGCGGAGAGATCGGCCGAGAACACTCTGCCACCGCAGAACACACTGTCGCACCGCCAGATCATGACCATACTGTCCGGTCTGCTGCTGGGCGTCTTCCTGGCCGCACTGGACCAGAACATCGTGAGCGTGGCGATCGTCCGCATCGCCAACAGCCTGCACGGCTTCGACAAACAGGCCTGGGCCACCACGGCCTATCTCATCACCGCCACCATCAGCACACCGCTCTACGGCAAGCTCGCCGACATCTACGGCCGGAAACCCTGCTACCTCATCGCCATCGGCGTGTTCGTGATCGGCTCGGTGGCCTGTACCTTCGCCACCACCATGTACCAGCTCGCGGCCTTCCGCGCGCTGCAGGGCGTGGGCGCGGGCGGGCTCATGTCGCTGGCCTTCACCATCATCGGCGATATCGTGCCGCCGCGCGAAAGAGTCAGATACCAGGGCTATTTCATGATGGTGTTCGGCATCGCCACCGTGCTCGGGCCGGTGCTGGGCGGCTTCTTCTCCAATGCCGATCACATCCTGGGACTCTCGGGCTGGCGGTGGGTTTTCCTGGTGAACGTGCCGATCGGCGTGCTGGCGCTGCTGGTCGTCGGCAAGGTGCTGGACGTGCCGTTCGAACGGCACCGGCAGCGCACCGACTGGCTGGGCGCGATAACCCTTGCGGTGGGCACGGTTCCGCTGCTCATCGTCGCCCAGCAGGGGCGCGAATGGGGCTGGCAGTCGCATCGCGCGCTGCTCTGCTACGCCGTCGCGGCCGTCGGCCTGGTGCTGTTCCTGCTGGTGGAATTCCTCATGAAGGACGCCGCGCTGATTCCCTTGCGGCTGTTCCGCAATCGCACCTTCAGCATCGCCATCGGGGGCGGCTTCATCGTCGGCGTGGCCATGTTCGGCGCGATCGTGCTGGTGCCGTTGTACTTCCAGGTGGTGCGCGGGTATTCGCCCACGCGCTCCGGGCTTTTCATGCTGCCTCTGGTGGTGGGCATCATGATCGGCGCGCAGATCTCCGGGCTCATCACCAAGTTCACCGGGCGCTACAAGGCGCTGCCGATCCTGGGATCGCTGGTGATCGGGCTCGGGTCCGTGCTGTTCGCGCTGGTGCGTTTCGACACCCCGCTGTGGCAGCCGCTGTTGTACTGCGGCGTCATCGGTTTCGGGCTGGGCGGGTGCATGCAGACGCTCATCATCGCGGCCCAGAACGCCGGGCCGCGCATGGACATGGGTGTGTCCACCGCGTCGGCCACCTTCTTCCGGCAGATGGGCGGTACGCTGGGCGTCGCGGTCTTCCTGACCATCCTGTTCAACCTGCTACCGCGCAAGATCCTGGCCGCGTTCGGCGGGCAGCTGCCGCCGGGCTTCGACCAGGCGCAGCTGGGGCAGATCCAGAGCAATACCAGCGGGATCGCGGCCCTGCCGGAGGAGCTGCGCACGCCCATCCTGACCGGGTTCACCCATGCCATGGGCGGGGTGTTCTTCGTCGCGGCGGCGGTCGCGGTGGCCGCGGCGTTCGTGCTCGTCTTCATGAAAGAGATTCCGCTGCAGGATGTTCCGGTGTCGGTGGTCGAGGAGATCGCGGAACCCGAACCCGAACCCGAGCCGGAGGAACCGGAGTTCCGCTACATCGAGCCGACCGGGCTGTCGGTGTCGGGCTGCGTGCACCGCGAGGACGGACAGTCCGTGCCCGATGCCGTGCTCACCCTGATCGATCAACGCGGACACCAGGTTTCGCGGGCCATCGGAGACCCCGACGGCGCCTACCGCATCGGTGTCCCGCGCGCGGGCGGGTACGTGCTGATCGTGTCCGCCTTCGGGTATCAACCCGCCGCGGTCTCGATCAGCGTCGGCGGTCGACCGCATGTGCTCGATGTGCAGCTGCTCGGTTCCGGCGAGGTGTCGGGCACGGTGCGCACGGCGGGCCGCGGCGTGCCGCTGGGCGAGGCGACGGTCACGCTCACCGACGCGTTCGGCGATGTGGTCGGCTCGGCCATCACCACCGCGGAGGGCGACTTCATCTGCCGCGGCGTGCTCGCGGGCACCTACACCCTGGTCGCGGTGGCCGATCACATGCGGCCCACGGCCATGACCCTCACCGTGCCGGACAGCGGAATGCTGCGCCACGACATCGAATTGGCCCCGCGCGCGGTGCTCGCCGGATCGGCGTGCAACGAGCGCGGCGACGGGGTGCCGGACGCGCAGATCACCGTGCTCGACGAGGCCGGGGATCTGATCGCCATCACCCGCACCGACGACAGCGGGCGCTATGTCGTGCCGGATCTGGCCGAGGGCCGCTACACCGTCATGGCTCGCGGGTACCCGGCCGCCTTCAGCCGGGTCACGGTCGCCGACGGCGAGGTCGCCCACGATGTCCTGCTCGGGTACGAGCGGGTGGAGGCGGTGGACCGGGTATCTAACTGAGTTTGTTTCGCTTTCGGCGGGCGGGGCGGCGGCACAGCTGTTAGGTTTCCGGCTGAAAACAGTCCAGCATTCGGTATTGGGCTGATGCAGGGAAGAACAGTTATGAAGACCTCGCGCGCACTGCTGACCGCAGCCGCCCTCGCCGTCGTGCTGCCCGCCGGAGCCGCCCGGGCCGAACCGGATGCCGCCGCACCCGCCGTCAATGAGTATGTGGCCCTGGGGGATTCGTGGGCCGCCGACGCCACCATCACCCAGATCACGACCGTCTTCACACCCACGCCGTGCGTACAGAGCGCCCGCAATTACGCCAAGCAGGTCGCGGCGGCGCTCAGCGTGCCGGTGTTCCGCGACGCCACCTGCGGTGGCGCGGTCACCGCGAACATGACCGCACCGCAGCGCACCGCGCTCGGCGACAACGCGCCCCAGTTCGACCGGCTGACCGAGAGCACCGACCTGGTCACCCTCGAAATCGGCGGCAATGACGCCGATCTCGCGGCGGTCGTCGGCGCCTGCGTCACGTTCGACCCCGCCGCCACCCCGTGCCTGGACCAGATGGTGGTGGACGGCGTGGACCGGATGTCACAGAACATCGCCAGGACCGAACCGCGAGTGGCCGCCGCCATCGCGGGCATTCGCGAACGGGCACCGCACGCGCGCATCCTGCTGCTCGACTACTTCGAGGGCATCGGCCTCGACGGCGGCTGCTGGCCGGAGATCCCCATCTCCGACGCGGACGCGATCTGGCTGGGGCGCAAGCTGATCGAGATGCACGACATGCTCGCCCGGGTCGCCGACGACACCGGCGTGGAGTTCGTCGACACCTACGCCGGTAGCGCCGGGCACGACGCGTGCAAGCCCGTCGGCACCCGCTGGGTGGAGGGCCTGCTCCCGTACTCGGGCAACCCGGTCGGCCCGGCCGTGCCCTTCCACCCCAACCAGCTGGGGGCGGACTATCAGGCCCGCAGGGTGCTGGAAGCGCTCGGAGCCTGATCGTCGGCGGCGTGCGTGCGCGGGGTGATCACGACCCGGTTGTCGTGAAACACCGCGCCGCCGCCGTAGTCCGAATCCCTTTCCGCGATGGTCGCATTCACGGTCGCACCGCCGGTGTGCTTGGCCCAGCGGCCCTTCTCGGTCGCGGCCACACCCGGCCGGACCGCGTCGGAGACCGTCGCGATGGCGTCGAACGAACCGCGCGCATTGCCGACCGTCACCGCGTCGCCGTCGGAGATGCCCCGCGCGGCCGCGTCGTCCGGATGGATGGTGACCCTGGGTTCGCCCGCGCGCCGCCGCAATTCGGGATTCGCGCCGAAGGTGGAGTTGAGGAAGTAGTGCGAGGCGGCGGAGATGAGCACCAGACCGTCGCCCGGATCGGCGGGTGGGGTGTACCCGGCCAGCGGATCGTGCCCGTCCTCGACGGCGCGCGCCGAGACGAACTGGAGCTTGCCCTGCGGCACCGGTTTCGGCTCGATCTTCAGGAAGCCCTCGGCGCGCAGGCGGTCGATGTCGTAGTTCTTCAGGACCTGGTTCGCCAGCTCCTCGTCGGACTCGAACAGCGCCGGTTCGGTCAGCCCCATGCGGTGGGCCAGCCGCCGGAAAGTCTCTGTGGTGGGCAGGCATTCGCCGGGCGGGGCCACGGCCGGTTCGTTCCAGACCAGGTAGAGATTGCCGTACGCCGCGATGACATCGAGGTGTTCGGGCTGCATCGTGGCGGGCAGCACGATGTCGGCGTAATCGGCCGTATCGGTCTGAAAGTGTTCCAGCACAACGGTGAACAGGTCCTCGCGCGCGAGACCCTCGATCACCCGGCGCTGGTCCGGATTCGAGCCGACCGGGTTGGCGGCGATCACGAACAGCGCCTTGACGGGCGGTCCGGCCGGATCCAGCAGCGCTTCGCCCATGCGCGTCATCGACAGCGTCCGCACCGGATGCGGCAGCAGGTCGTGGCGGGAGAGCCCCTCGACATCGAGCTCGAAGTGCCCGCTGGTCGAATAGTGTAGTCCGCCACCGGGAATCGCCCAGTCCCCGGTGACGCCGGGCAGGCAGGCCAGGGTGCGCAGCGCCATGCCGCCGCCCGCGTGCCGCTGAATGCCCTGCGAGACCCGGATGGCGGTCGGGCGGGTGCGCGCGATGCGCTCGCCGAGCGCCACGATGCGTTCCACCGGCAGCCCGGTGATCTCCGCCGTCCGCTCGGGCGTGTATTCCTCGACGCGAGAGCGGAATTCGGGCCAGCCCTCGGTGTGTTCGGCCAAGAAGTCGCCGTCTTCGGCGCCCAGTGACACGATGACATGCATGAGTCCCAGCGCCAGCGCCGCATCGGTGCCCGGCAGCGGTGCCAGATGTTCGTCACAGCGTTCGGCGGTGCGGCTGCGCACCGGGTCGATGGCGACGGTGTACGCGCCGCTGTCCTGGATGAACTTCCAGATGTGATGACCCGTCGTCAGCGGATTGGTGCCCCACAACAGGATCAGCTTCGACTGCGCCAGATCTTCGGGATCCATGCCGCCCGCGGTGCCCAGGGTGTAGTTCAGTCCGGTGTTGCCCGCGATCGAGCAGATGGTCGGTTCGTGCAGCGACGAGCCGAGGGCGTTGAAGAACCGCCGCCCGGAAAACCCCTCCAGCCCTTGTACGTAGCCGAGGCTGCCGTTGCCGTGGAACGGCCAGATGGCCTCGCCGCCGTGCTCGGCGATGATCCCGGTGAGCCGGGTGGCGATCTCGTCGAGCGCCTCGTCCCAGGTGATGCGCTCGAAGCGGCCCTCGCCCTTGGGCCCGACGCGGCGCAGCGGGTGGGTGATGCGCTCGGGGGAGTGGACCTGCTCGAGGTACCGGTTCACCTTGACGCACAGCGCGCCGCGGGTGACCGGATGCTCCTTGTTACCGCGCAGGCCGACCGCCTTGCCGTCCTGCACGTCCACCACCCAGGAGCAGCCGTCGGGGCAGTCGAGTGGGCAGGCTCCCAAGATCTTCACCCGATCGATCGTAGGCAAGCGACCTGTCGGGCGCGAAAGGCGAGCGTACGGGTGGTTTCCGCATGCGACACGCCTGCCGTGTCATGTGACGACACGCGCGGGCGCTGCGGTAATCTCGGCGCGCGGCTAATCAGCCGCAACAGGATTGCGGGGGCGGAAGTGCGCGGTGGAATGGGAGCTTCATGATCACCCCCGGCCGAGGTCTCGTCGGTGTCGTCACGGGTTGCGTGGCGCTGCTGACCGGCTGCGGGCACGCGGGCCACTCCGAGACCGCGCACGCGAAACCCGCCGACACCCAGCCGGCGTCCGGGGATACGGGGGAGATGCAGCGCAGCGCCTTCGTCACCGGCTGCGCGGGGACCTCGGCGGGCTGGCAGGCGACGGCGGTGGTGAGCAATCGGGATGTGGTCGAGCACCGGTATCTCGTGGTGATCAGCTTCATGACGCCGGAGTCCACGGATCTGGAGCGGACCCGCACCGAGGTGCTGGTCGCGCCGGGTGCGACCCAGGATTTCACCACCGAGACGCGGTTGGATCCGGTGACCCGTCCACAGACCGTCCGGTGCGTTCTGCGCGGTGTGGAACAACTCTGAAAGTTGCGCGGGGACAGGGGCGGACGCCTAGGATCTCCTGCGCCGGCCATGCGCGGTGGGTCGTACCGGTCGGAATAGCCAAACGTTCACTGACCTGCACGGCGGTGGTATCGCGAAATCTCCGGATGTGGATTTGTCGGTGCCATGGTGCATGCTCTTGGCACGCAGATGTCCGCCCGCCCGCCCGGAGTGCCCCATGTCGACCCGTACCAAGCCACAGCCCTTGTCGGATACCGAGATTCGGCAGATCGCCGCGGAGATCGACGCGGGCCGTCCGCCGATGGTGTGGTTCACCGCGTCGGCGGTCGGTGTGCCGGAAGGCCGTTCCGGCAAGGTGATGTCCCTCGGTGATCCGTCCGAGGGAGATTTCCTGCAGGTGAAGCCCACCGGCTCGAAGGATGTACTGTCCTTCGGCCCCACCGAGGTGACGCTCACCAAACCGGCCCGCGCCGGCCAGCCCGCCAAACCGGCCGGTGCGCCTGCGAAAGCGGCCACCGCGTCTGCTCAATCGGCCAATGCGCCTGCTAGAACGGCCAATGCGTCATCGGCCGCGAAACCGACTGGAACTACCCCGAAAACGGCAACCAGGAAGGAATCCACCGTGACGATGTCGTCGCCCGTGACGTCCCCGGCTCCGGCCGCGCCCGCGCCGGAGGCCCCGCAGCCCACCGCCGAGGCTCCGGAAGCCAAGGCCGCCAAGCCCGCCGCCTCTCGCCCGGCCCGCAATGCCGCCGCGGCGGCGGCGAAGAAGCCGAAGGCCGCCGAGGTGACCGTCACCCTCAGCGGCACCGCCGACGGTGAGTGGACCCTCGATGTGGTGAACGGCAAGAAGCGCACCATCAAGGGCCTGCCGGTCGCGAGTTCCGCTGTGGCCCAGGCCGCCAAGATCCTGCACCCGGAATTCGCGGAGGTGGTGGATTCCATCCACGAGGCCGTGCGCGCCGCGCAGCAGGCCAAGGTGGAGCAGCTGCAGGCCGAACTCGAATCGGCCCGTCGGCTACTCGAGGATCTGGCCTGAGCCGGGCGACTGATTCGCTGTGCTGGACAGCTGATTCGCTGTGCTAGACCGCTGATTCACGATGCCAGGTGCGCGGCCCGGATTCGGGCCGCGCCTTGCGCAGATCGTCATGGGCCCGGCGCAGATCATCGTGCGCCCGGCGCAGATCGTCGTGGAAGACGTACCCCAGCGAGTATTCCTTCGCGTGGTACATGGCCGAATCCGCTTCGCGCAGTAGCTCGTACACCGTGGTCTCGGTCTCCCGCGGCCGCGAGCACGCGATGCCGATGCTGGCCGCGATGCGCACCTCGGCCGCGCTCAGCTCGAACGCCTCGCCCAGCGTGGCCAGCAGGCGTTCGGCCAGCTGGCGTGCCTGCTGCTGGGCCAGCGGGGCCAGCACCACGAATTCGTCTCCGCCGTAACGCGCGGCCGCGTCGTCCCGCCGGATGACGCGGCGGATCCGGGCCGCGGCATTGGCGATCAATTCGTCGCCGACCGCGTGCCCGTAGTTGTCGTTGACCCGCTTGAAGCCGTCGAGGTCGATGAACAGCAGCGCCAAAGGCTGTCCGGCCCAGCGCTCCCGATTACGATGCAGCGCCCGCAGCAGGGCGGCGCGGTTCAGGAGTCCGGTGAGCATGTCGTGGTCTGCCTGGTACTGCGCGCGCCGTTCGCTGCGGGCGCTGCGTTCGATGGCGCGTTCGCTGCGTAGCAGCACGCCGCCGAGTAGCAGTGCGAACAGCGAGGACACCACCACGCGGTCCAGGGTGTCGAGGCTGGAGCCGACCACCGGCACCAGCGAGGCGACGATCATGACGATGGCGATGATGCTGGCCCGCTGCCGGGAGCGGTGCGGATGGATATCGCGCGGCCCGCCCAGCACCACCATGCTCGGATGCAGCGCGGCCGCGCCGATCAGCGTGAAGCCCAGTTGCAGTGGCAGCAGCTGGATCTGGCGGCCGAACACCGCCGAGCCGACGGTCTGCAGGTGGTAGCCCAGATCCCCGGCCAGGATCACCAGCATGGCCAGGTGGACCAGCCGCAGCGAGGTCTCCGAGCGGGCCGAGGTGATGACCGAATGCACGATCACGGTGAGCAGCAACGCGTCCACGATCGGGTCCGCGATGCTGATGACGGTGCTGAAATGCAAGCCGTGCGCCACGTGCAGCACCGGCGAGATGAGGAAGGTCCACGACAGCAGCACCGCGCCCAGACCGATGAGCGCGGAGTCCAGCAGCACGTCGTGGTCGGTACTGTTCTGGCGCGGGCGCAGCCACAGCACCGCGGCCACCCCGACGCAGCAGTATCCGAACAGGGTGAACAGATCGTCGAAGGGATGCCGCTGTGATTCCGTGACGTGCCGCAGCGCGGTGCCGATGGTGAATTGCACGGCCGCGGCGGACAACAGGTACCAGGGCAGCGGATGGCGCGGCCGGTACTTGCGGACTCCGCTGCCGATCATGGTGAGGCTGATGGCGACCGAGGCGAACAGGGTGCCCAGCATGACGGCGCGGGAGCTGTTGACCAGGGGCAGACCGAGAACGAGCACGCCGCAGGCGAACAACACGGTGCGCCAGCAGATTCTGACGCGCCACGGGGCCCGATCGGGACCGGACTGTTCGGCCGGTTGTGCGTCTGTTCCCACCAGCCCCCCTTATCCGAGCAGTACTCGAAAAGACACCGCCGATCATCAACCGAGCATTGCGGTACGAGCATAGGTCCCCGCGCAGCGGTGGCAGAGTGCCCGGTCGACAAAGGCGCTGCCACTATTTGGGCAACCGAACCGATCATGACATGAAAGCGCCCGCTCCGGAGCGGAGTTCGGCGAACCCGCAGGACCGCTTTCCGCGAGACTCGTTATGCTCCCCGCGAATCGAACCGAACGGCCTGCACGACTCTTGGAACAGGAGCCGCAGTGGCATCTGGCGCGGGACGCCGGGGGACACCCGGAACGGGACGCTGGTGGGCGCCCGGCCGGGTCAATCTCATCGGCGAGCACACCGATTACAACGACGGATACGTGCTGCCGCTGGCCCTGCCGCTGGGCATGACCTGCACCGCCGCGGTACTTCCGGATGGCAAGGTGCGGCTGCGATCTCGCCAGGCCCCGCACCGGCCGGTCGACACCACCGTCGCCGCGCTCGGCACCGGCGGCTGGTCGGAACTGCCCGCCTGGAGCCATTACCCGCTGGGCGTGCTGCGCGAATTCGAACGCCGCGGCCACGAGATCCCCGGCGTCGATCTCGATCTCGACGCCACCGTCCCCATCGGCGCGGGCCTGTCCTCGTCGGCGGCGCTGTCCTGCGCGGTCGCCATCGCCCTGCGGGACCTGTTCGCCCCCACCGTCTCCGCCGCCGAGATCATCGATATCGCCCGCACCGCCGAGAACGTCTACGCGGGCGTACCCACCGGCGTCCTCGACCAGTCCGCGTCCATCCTGTGCACGGCGGGCCACCTGCTGTTCCTCGACACCCGCACCGGCGCCACCGAGCAGATCCCCTTCGATCTCGACGCCGTCGGCCTGTCCCTGCTGGTCTTCGACACCGGCAGTCTCCACCGCCTGGTCGACGGCGAGTACGCCCGCCGCCGCGACGAATGTGCCGCCGCCGCAGCACAACTGGGCGTTCCATTCTTGCGCGACATCGCCTCCGCCGACGAGCTCGACCGCCTCGCCGACCCGGTCCTGCGCCGACGCGCCCGACACGTGATCACCGAAAACGCCCGTGTCCTGCGAATTGCCGAACAATTGCGCACCGGCGCGGACCCCCGGCGCATCGGCCCCGCCCTCACCGCCGGACACGCCTCCCTCCGCGACGATTTCGAGGTCTCGGCCCCACCGCTGGACCTCGCCGTCGACACGGCCCTGGCGGCGGGCGCGCACGGGGCGCGCATGACCGGCGGCGGCTTCGGCGGCAGCGTCATCGCCCTCGTCGACCGCGACCGCGCCGACGCGGTGCGGACCACCGTGCGGGAAGCCTTCGCGAACAAGGGATTCGACGCGCCCCACGACTTCACCGTCACCCCGTCGGCCGGTGCCCATCGCCTCTGAACGGCGAAATCGCCTGTCCTACACCGCCGCGTCGATCAGTGCGATGGCCGCGCGGGTGCACAGGTCGCGCGCCGTCTCCGGTTCCAGCCCGCGCACGTCGGTGAGCACGATGAACGCCTCCCAGCCGACCACCAGCGCCACCTGCGACACCAGATCCTCGAAAGCGCTGGGGGACAACTGGTCCCGCAACGGATCCAGTGCCCATTCGATCCAGCCGATGCGGCGGAACCCGCGCCGCGGCTGACCCGGCTCCGGCGGCGCGGCGTCCACCGTCAGCTTCACCAAACGCCGTCCCATGGGCAGGGATTCGCGGATATTGCCCGTCAATGCCGCCACCAGCACGGCGATCCGCTCGCGCGGATCCGCGCTCTCGGTCCGCTCGATCGCCTCGTCCGCACCCGCGCTGATCAGGCCGACGGTAGCATCGAGCAGCAGTTGATCGAGGGTGGGGAAGTGCAGGTAGACCGTGCGCCGGGCGACATCGGCCGCCTCGGCGATCTCATTGATCGAGGGATTCGCCCCGCGGGCCAGCAGCGCCATCGCGGCATCCACGATCGCCTTGCGGGTGCGCCGGCGCTGAGCGACCCGGCCCGGTCCGCCGGTCGGCGGGTTCTCGTTCACGCGCGGCGGCCCTTTCTCGATTCATGCCTTGACAGTCCCTGTGCTGCGCTTCACTATATCCACATGCACTGAATGCACAGCAGTGCATTTATCAGAACCGGGGGCTTTCATGAGTTGCGATACCCACGCCATGGTCGTGGTCCATCGAGTCTTCACCCGCGAATTCCGCCTGCTCGGCGAAATCGCCGCGGCCACACCGCCATCCGACGCCGAGCAGATTCGCCGCGTGGTCCGCCACGGCCGCGAGATGCTCACCGCCCTGCACCACCATCACCACTCCGAGGACGAGTTGGTCTGGCCCCGCCTGCGTTCGGCGAGCATCGACCCGGCCCTGGTCGACTCGATGGAATCCCAGCACGGCGCCATCGGCGCGGCCATGGAGGCCGTCGACGCCGCCCTCACCGGCTGGGAATCCGACGGGACCGCGGGGGAACAGGTCACCGTCGCATCCTCGAGGCTGCACGCGGTCCTCGCCGAACACCTCCACGACGAGGAGCAGATCGTGCTGCCCCTGGTAGCCGAGACCCTCACCGAATCCGAATGGGCCGAACTTGGCGAACGCGGTATGGCCTCGCTCCCCAAGCGCCGCGCCCTGGTCTTCCTCGGCCATATTCTCGAGGAAGCCGATCCCATCGAGCGCGAGAACTTCATCCGGGACATCCCGGGCCCGGTCCGCTTCCTCTACCGCTTCCTGGGCGCGCCCGCCCACGCCCGGGAAACCCGCGCCCTGCGGCGCGATCTCACCCCGACCCGCACGGAAAGAGCGGCATCATGACGTATTTGGTCGTCGATCAGCGCGTCGAGGACGTAGAACGTTGGCGCACAGCCTTTTCCAGCGCCAATGACCACCGCCGCCGAGCGGGCGGCGAACTGGCCATGGTCCTCACCGACCCCGCCGACCCCCACCGCATCCTGGTGATCGTCGAATTCGACTCTCCCGAAAACGCCGCCGCCTGGCGCACGCGCCCCAACTCGGAACGCGAATTCGCTGCCGGCGGAGTCATCCCCGACTCGGTGACGGTCCGAGTCCTGGACCGCCTACCGATGCCCACCGGAGCCATCCCGCCGAAATAACGGGGGGTGGGATGGCTCCGGCCGGGCGACTTCCTACTTCGCCACGTTGATCGACGGCTGGTTGATCGTCGTGAAGTACTGGACCGCGGCGGCGATGGCGACCGGGGCGGTGACGAACAGCTGCCCGGCAATGGTGCCGAGGAAGCCGACGGCGGCCGCGCCGATCAGGCAGCCGGTGCCCGCCGCGCCGAGCAGCGGCACGAACATGGCGGCGAGCACGCCCGCGGAGCCCAGGGTCACCAGGCCCGCCGCGCCCACCGCCCCCAGCAGGCAGCCGAGGGCCGCCCCGCCGAGGCCGCCCGCCAGGGTGCCGATGGTGGCGCCCATGGAGAGGGTGCTGGTCATGCGGCTCCAGGCGGCCTGCTCACGCTCGTAGTCCGTCTTCCAGGGCGCGCTGTTCTCGAAGGGGAGGGCGACCGGCTGGTACACCGCGTGCGCGGCGTCGAACTGGGGCGTGAGGGTGGCGACGCGGTCGTGGATGTCGGCGGCGATCGGGAAGACGTAATCGTCCACCCGGAACGACAATTCGGTGCCCGCGACGGTGGTGCCGTCGGCGGCCTTGATCTTCAGGACACCGTTGTCCACCACCAGCGACCCGGCATCGGTGCGGATGACCAGGCCCCGCTCGCCGGCATCGGCGGTGTAGTTGACGACACCCGCGTCGGTGGCGGCGGGTGCGGCGTTCACGGTTCCGGCGGTCACCCCGAGCGCGGTCGTGACGAGGGCGGCGGACACGGCGAACTTGTTGAGCTTCATCAGGATTCTTTTCGTCGGTGCGGGTCAGGGTCCGCACGAATGGACACGGCTCTTGTATGTGCGTGAACCGCGTGAAGATGTGACCGTCCGGCGGCACGGCCCGGAGGCCGTGTCGCTCAGCGGTTTCGAAATCAGGTGTGGATCAGGCGGCGCTACGCAGGCGGGCTCCCACACCCACCAGCACGTCGATCACCAGGAACGCCAGCAGCGGAATGCCGATCATCGGCGCGAACCAGCCGATCACGATCCCGGCCGCGGCCAGCGGCACGAGCAGGATCAGCGGGGCCTGCGCGATGGCCCGGCGCGGCGCCTTGCCGACCGCGAGCCTGGACTCCTTGGTCGGACGGCGACGCCACCACATGAGATAGCCGCGCACGATCACCGTGCCGAGCCCGACCATGACGGCCAGCAGCAACAGCTGGTTGACCAGGCCGAACATCAGACCCATGTGGAACTGGATGCCCCAGTTGGTGAGCTTGGCCATCAGCGGCCAATCGGCGTAGGGCAGCGTGTCGGTGACATTGCCGGTCGCGCCGTCCACCGCGATCGCATCGCGGGTGTACTGGCCGGGGCGGCGCAGTTCCTGGGCGACGAAGGCCATGCCGTCCTTGGCCGGAATGCTGATCTCGATCGGACCGGTCAGGCCATTGGCCCGCGCGACGCCGTAGACGGTGTCGACGAGCGCCGCCTTCCCGGCCGCGGGCATGGGCGCGGCCGCGCCGCCACCGTGGTGATCGTGCTCACCGCCAGCGGACATGGCCGGACCGCCCGTCCCCGGCAGCTTCGCGCTCACCGCGGGCGTGGTCCAGCTCATGGTCTTGCGCAGCTGGGTGACGTTCTCACCCGCGTACTTCGACCAGGTCATGCCGGTCACCGACAGCAGCAGGATCACCGGCAGGATCCAGACGCCCACCACCGCATGCCAATTCAGCGTGCGCGCCCGCGGCCGCGACCGATCCGGGCGCACCAGCCAAGCGGCCGAACGCTTCTCGCGCCGCGCCCGCACCCGCCGGTACCAGAGCACCAGCCCGGCCAGCGCCACCAGCCACATCCAGGAGGCCGCGATCTCGCTGTAGTAGCGGCCGATATCGCCCAGGTGCAGATCCTTGTGCAGCTTGTCGATCCAGGTGCGCATGGGCAGCGCGCCCGAGCTGCCGTAGACGACGCTGTCGCCCACCGGCTGCGCGGTCACCGGGTCGACGAACACCGCGCGCCGCTCGGAGGCGCCCAGCGACGGATCACTGAAGATCACCCGGGTGGTGTCGCCGGTGTTCTGGCCGGGGGCCACCGCCACCAGCGCCAGCTTCGGCTCGACCGTCTGCGCCGCGGCGATCTGCTCCTGCAGCGGTTTGGCCGGACCGGTCGAATCAGTGTGCAGCAGACCGCTGGAGGTGATGTTCTCCAGCGTCGGCGAGATCGCGTACAGCGCACCGGTGACGGCCGCGATCAGGATGAACGGCGCCACGAAGACGCCCGCGTAGAAGTGCAGTCGCAGCATGAGCGCCTGGAAGGCGTTGCCCACGCTCCGTTTCGGAGTCTTACCGGACGGCGGTTCCGTCGTCTGGGTAGGGGAGGACGGCGGTGCCGAGTCGACACCGCTCTCAGTGATTGTCACCAGAGGGTCTTTCGGGTTCGAGGGAACACCCGGGGGACAGCAGGTACAGGGGAAGGACAGCCGAGGCGGTGCGTGGTCCGGGCAGGCCATGACCCCCTCATGGCGCGCATCCGACTGCCACCGGCGCGCACTGCGGTCATGGATTGCCGGGACGCGCATGACACCGCCGCGACGGTCGCGGGCGTACAGCGCAGTTCACACGGACGCGAAAGTCCGTGTGCCCGGATGAAAGTAGGGGAATCAGCCTCGAACGAGCGCGGGTGGACCCCGCGTGCGGAAGACGTCGGCCGCGAAGATGCGCAGCACGACCAGATCCCGGTGCGCGATGGGCAGCCGCGGCGGCCCGGACAGCACCGGCAGCGAAATCGGCAGCGGCAGCGCCCAGGCCAGCACCGTGGTGCCGATCCGATAGGCCGCCTCCGCGCCCAGAATGACGACGGCCGCCACGCACGCGCCCACGATGTGCGCGCCCAGCATGGCCGGACTCCACATCGAGGCGTGGTGGTGCATGTGCATGCTGTGCCCCGGCGAGCCCCACATCATGCTGAAGTGACCCAGCATCTGCCCGCCGATGAGCGCGACCACCAGGCCGAGTGCGGTGCTGCGCAGCGCGTGCACGCTGGCGACCGTCGCGCCGACCGCGGCCGAGGCGGCGATCAGCAGCGTCAGCGGTCCCGATTCCAGGGGCGCGGCCCCCGAGACGAAACCGTGCGCGGCCACCGCGAGCGCCCCGGAAACCGAACCGGCCGCCCCGCCACGCAAAACCGCAGCATCGCTGCGGGAATGCGCCTTGGAGCGGCCGGATCCGATATTCACGCGCTGATAATAACCACGGTTAACTTCACCCCCAATTCGTACCCCGCCGTTAACCGGCGGGGCGCGAACGGCTTTGGCTAGTTCTCGGTGACTTCCATCTCGATCAGCGGCTTGCGCAGCAGTTTCCCGGTGGCGTTGCGCGGCAGCTCGTCGAGGAAGATCACCTCGCGCGGCACCTTGTAGCGCGCCAGGTTCTCCTTCACGTAGTCCTTGATCTCCTGCACGTCGCGCTTGGAGTCCGGGCCCGGAACCACGATGGCGCGCAGGCGCTTTCCGAAGTCGCGGTCGTCGACGCCGACCACGGCCGCCTCGAGAATGTCGTGGCGGTTGGACAGCAGGTTCTCGACCTCCTGCGGGAAGACGTTCTCGCCACCGGAGACGATCATGTCGTCGTCGCGGCCGTCGATGAACAGCAGCCCGTCGGTGTCGAAGTGACCGACGTCTCCGGAGGACATGAGGCCGTCCACGTATTCCTTGGTGCGACCGTCGGTGTACTGCTTGAACGAGTGCCCGTTCTCGATGAAGATCGTGCCGGTCACGTTCGGGGCGGTGATGCGGTTGCGGTTCTCGTCGTAGAGCGCGATGCGGATGCCGACCGGCGGCTTGCCCGCGGTGGTCGGGGCCTTGCGCAGTTCGGCGGGCTGGGCCACGGTCATGACCGCGCACTCGGTGGAGCCGTACACGTTGTAGAGCGAGTCGCCGAAGTAGTCGAGGGTGCGGGTGACGACGTCCGGCGGGATCGCCGAACCCGCGGCGAAGATGACCTTCAGGGTCTCCGACGGCTTGTACTTGGCGAGGGTCTCCTCGGGCAGATCCAGGATGCGCTGCAGCATGGTCGGCACCACGGTCAGGCCCTGCGCGCGGAACTTCTGGATATTGGCCAGCGTGCCCTCGGGATCGAAGCGGCGCTGCTGGAACACGACCCGGTTGCCCAGCGCCAGCGACAGCGTGAACTGCGACAGGCCGGTGGCGTGGAAGATCGGCGCGGCCATCACCACGGTGCTGTTGCGCGGCAACGGAATTCGATCCAGGAACTGGGCCGTGATGAACGGCGAGACCTTGTCGCGCGGGGCGCCCTTCGGGGTGCCGGTGGTGCCGGAGGTCAGGATGACCATGCCGCCCGGCTTCTCCGGCGGGGTGAGCGCGTCGGTGGACTGCCCGGCCGAGACCGACTCGATGGTCGGGATCGACGGGTCCGCGTTGTCCTTGGCGTCGACCCAGGTCAGGATGCGGGGGATGTCGGCCGGGATGGCGGACATGAGGTCGAAGAACTCGCTGTCGTGCAGGACCGCGCGAACCTGTTCGCGCGCGGCCACATCGGTGAACTGCGGCTTGGCGAAGCCGGTGTTCATGAGCACCGCGCGCACGCCGAGCTTGCCGGCGGCGGCCAGGCTCAGCACCATGCCGCGGTGGTCGCGGCAGAGCACGCCGACCACGTCGCCGGGGCCCAGGCCCTGGGCCGCGAGCCCGCGCGCGAAGGCGTTCGACAGCTGATCGAGCTGCTCGAAGGTCAGCTCACCGCCCTCATCGACGATGGCCGCGCTCTTCGGATGGGTATTGGCGCCGTGCACCACCGCACCCGCGAAGGGGCCGAACTTCAGCATGCTGATCGCGGAGCGAGCCGCGATGTCCGGGCGCAGCGGATTGAACAGACCCCCGCGAACCATGGCATTGACACTGAGGGCGGCATCACCCGCCTTGCGTAGAACCGTGCCAGCCGACGAAAGGGCAAGTGACATGGGTACAACCTTCCGCGATCCCCCTGCCGGACGAGTCGGCCGGATGGATCACAACCTCGAGATCCAGTGCGGTGCTAACCCTAGCAAGCACCGGCAGCTCCGGTGTGGCCGAGGTCTCCGTTACCAGCGGTAACGAATAAAGGGCGCAGGTCGTGGCGGGGGCGACACGATTGCCGCCGGATCGCGGAGAGTGGTCGTTGCTCTATATAGAGGTCTCCGCAGCGGGCGGTTGGTACTCGACGAGGACGCGGCGCAGCAGTTTGCCGGTCGCGTTGCGGGGGAGATCGTCGAGGAAGAAGACGTCGCGTGGGACCTTGTAGCGGGCGAGGTTGGCCTTCACGTAGGCCTTGATCTCCTCCGCGGTGAGCTCCGCGCCCGGCTCGGGAACGACGAACGCGCGCAGCCGCTTGCCGAATTCGACATCGTCCACGCCGACCACCGCGGCGTCGAAGACGTCCTTGCGTTCCAGCAGCAGGTTCTCGACCTCCTGCGGGAAGACGTTCTCGCCGCCGGAGACGATCATGTCGTCATCGCGGCCGTCGATGAACAGCAGTCCGCGATCGTCGAAGTGGCCGACATCGCCGCTGGACATGTAGCCGTCGATGATCTCCTTCGTGCGGCCGTCGGTGTAGCCCTTGAACGGCGAACCCGAGCGGATGAAGACGCGGCCGGTCACGTTCTTGGCGCGAATGCGCTTCCCGTCGTCGTCGAACAGCGCCACCTCGCAGGTGAGCGGGGCGCGTCCGGCCGTCCCCGGCGCGACGGTCAGATCCTCGGGGCGCGCGACCGATGCGATCGCGCATTCGGTGGAGCCGTAGAGGTTGTAGAGCACCGGCCCGAACACCTCGGCCGTGCGCACCGACAGCTCCGGGGACAGCGCTGAACCGGCGAGCACGATGCCCTTCAGGGACGAGGTGTCGTAGCGTTGCCGAATCTCCTTGTCCAGCTCCACCATTCGATGCAGCATGGTCGGCACCGCCACCAGCATGTCGGCCCGGTGCTCGGCGATCAGGCGCAGCGTGCGCTCGGCGTCGAAGCGGCGCGCCATCACCACCTTGTTGCCGAAGGCGCAGCCGGCCAGCCAGGTCGCGAAGCCGGTGGAATGGAAGATGGGGGAGACGATGACCATCGTGCCCCGCTGCGGAAAGTCGATGCGGTCCACCATCTGCACGGTCGACAGCGGGCCGGTGCGTTCGCGCGGCGCGCCCTTGGGCAGGCCGGTGGTGCCGGAGGTGAGGATGATGAAGCCGCCCGGCTTCTTGGGCGCGGGCAGCGGGGTCGGCGCGTTGGATTCGATGAGTTCGTCCAGAGTCGTTGCGCCGGAGGGGATCTCGGTGCCCTCATCGACCCAGGTCAGCACCCGGGGCAGATCCTCGGGCAGGGCGTCGAGCAGGCCCAGGAATTCGCTGTCGTGCAGGACGACTCGCACGTTCTCGCGCTCGCAGACCTGCGCGAATTGGGGTTTGGCGAAGCCGGTGTTCATCAGCGCCAGGCGCGCGCCGAGTTTGCCGAGGGCCGCCATGGTGAGGATCAGGCCGCGATGATCGCGCGCCAGCACGCCCACGACGGTCCCGGGTTTCACGCCCTGGCGCTGGAGTCCGCGTGCCAGCGCGTTGGATTGGTCGTCGAGCTGACCGTAGGTCAGCTCGCCGCGCTCGTCGGCGAGGGCGGGCAGGTCCCCGAACTTGCGGGCCGCGCGCCGCACGGCCGTCGCGGGCGGTCCGAAAACCCTTGCGTCCCTCAGTAATCGCACGGTCTCCACCGGCTCGGTCGGATCGCTCAGCCCCAGCTCGCGCAAGCGCTTGAGCCCCTTGAGCGCCTCACCCGTATGCGCCACACGCAGCCGAGTCGAATGCAGAACCGAGGCCATGCCGACCACCTCCGAATCACCGAGCCGCCCGCCGCCCGGACCCGACGGCGGGGTAGCGCCACCGTAACAGCGGCATGTGACCCGAGTTACACATTTTCGGACATATACGGCAACGGTACTGATTCGAAAGGAATGCTCGCCTTGTTAACCTCACCGTCGCTCGGGCGTCATCGTGGTCGCCCAGGCTGCGTGTTTCCAACCCCCGAAATGATGAGGAACCCCCATGGAACTGCTCGCCGTGCTTGCCAACATCGTGACCGCCATGAGCTCCGGAAGCTCGGCGCTGACCGCGCTCTAGGCAACCACTGACGATCAGCCCGCCGAGGGGGTTCGGCGGGCTGATCGCGTTTTCGGAGTGTTTCGGGTGTTCAGGCCTGGTCGAAGCCGGTGTTCAGACCCAGGTGCGCGGTGGCGTCGAGCTCGGCGGCGACGGTGGCCAGCTTGCCGCGAATGGCGCCCACGGCATCCGGGCCCAGTGCCAGGCGCAGCGGCGGATTCGCCTGTCCGACAACCGCGAGCACCGCGGCCGCGGCCTTGTCCGGATCGCCGCTCTGCTGCTGGTCGGAGGCGGGCAGCCCGTCACGGATGGCGCCGACGGTGTCTGCGTAATCCGGGATCGCCGACCCGATGGTCAGCGCGGCCGGATTCGCGAAACCCGTTCGGAATTCACCCGGTTCGACGATCAGCACCTGGATCCCCAGCGGATTCACCTCCGCCGCAAGCGCTTCACTGGCCAACTCCAGCGCCCCCTTGGCGGCGCTGTACACGCCCACACCCGCGAACGACATGAACCCGCCCATACTCGTCAACTGCACAATCGCGCCCCCGCGGCGTTCCCGCATCTGCGGCAGCACCAACTGCGTCAGCCGCAGCGGCCCGAAGAACATCACCTCCATGGCATCGCGCAGATCGGCTTCGGCGGTCTCCTCGATCGCGCCGACGATCCCGTACCCGGCATTGTTGACCAGCACATCGATCCGCCCGGCCTCCTTGACCGCCCGCTCGGCCGCCGCCCCATCCCGCACGTCCAACGCGACAACCTGCACCCGATCCGGATGCGCCGCAACAACTTCCGCCATACTCTCCGGCCGCCGCACCGCCGCGATCACCTCATCACCCGCCCCCAACACCGCCTTGGTGAAGGCAGCTCCGAAGCCGCTGTTCGCTCCGGTGATCAGCCAGCGGCGGGTGTTCTCTGTGTTCGTCATGTCCTAGAGCTTGCCCGCTCGCGGCGTGGTCCGGCATGGCCCAAAGGTGGAATATATGGGGGTGACTGGAGTCCTCACCGATCCCAACCGCCGCCCGCGGCCGCTGCCCGAGGGCGATCCGCTCAGCGCCGAGGACCATCGGCGCGTCATCGGCGTGCTGGAGTCCGTGGATCGCGCCGCGGACCTGACCGAGTTCCGGGAGCGGCTGCTGCTGGCGCTGCGGAACTGGTTCGGATTCACCGGAATCGCGGTGCTGCATGGCGATACGGTCGCCGGGGCCATTCGTCAGGGGTGCGGCATCGAGGGCGGCTACACGCCCGAGTTCCTCGAGGCCTATAACGCTCACTGGATCGATGCGGACCCGCTGCGCGGTGAACCTGTAGCCGAGCTGCTGCGTAGCCGCGGTGTCATCCGGCTGAGCGAGGCGCCCGGCGGGGCCCGCTTCCTCACGGAATTCCTGCGGCCCAACGGGATTGCCGACAAGGCGGTCATGATGGTGGACGGCGGGCCCGCCGGAGTCCTGTTCGTCGGCATGGCCGTCGCCGATTCGCTACGGGTGCCCGAACGCGATCTGGCCGTCCTGCACACCCTGCGCCGCCATCTCGCGCCGCTGGTCACCGAGCAGCTCGCCCGGGACCGGGAGCGTCGGGCCGCCACCGCGCAGTGGCAGCTGACCCCGCGTGAATGGGAGGTCGCCGATCTGGCCGCGCGCGGGCTCACCAATCGGCAGATCGCCGAGCGGCTGTTCATCGGCGTCGACACCGTGAAGAAGCATCTCAGCCGGGTGCTGGCCGAGACCTCCTGTACCAGCCGCACCCAACTGGCCGTCCGTTTCGCCGCCGCCTGAGGCTCAGGGGTCGCAAAATCAGTAGATGAGCGATCTCTTCGATTTCTCCGGCCGGACCGTGTTCGTGGCCGGAGGCACCAGCGGCATCAATCTCGTTGTGGCGCAGGCGTTCGCGCGGGCCGGTGCCTGTGTTGCGGTCTTCTCCCGAACGCCGGACAAGGTCCGCGACGCGGTCGACTCGCTCGGCGAGCACGGTGTCATGGCCCGCGGCTTCGTCGCCGACGTCCGCGACTACGACTCCGTCGCGGCGGGTATCAGCGCCGTCTGCCGTGAACTCGGCCACCTGGATGTGCTGATCTCCGGCGCGGCCGGAAACTTCCCCGCCGCAACGGAATCCATGTCGGCGCGGGCTTTCGCGGCGGTGGTGGACATCGATCTGAAGGGGACCTTCAACGTGCTACGGGCCGCCCGCGAGCACCTACGCACGCCTGGGGCGTCCGTCATCAATATCTCCGCGCCTCAGGCCACCATCCCGATGAACATGCAGGCCCACGCGTGTGCGGCCAAGGCGGGCGTGGACATGCTGACCCGGGTCGCGGCGCTGGAATGGGCGCACGCCGGGATCCGGGTCAACGCGGTGGTGCCCGGTCCGATCGAGGACACCGAGGGGATGTCGCGGCTGGCGCCGACGCCGGAGATGGCGGAGCTGGTCGTGAAGTCCGTTCCGATGGGGCGCTACGGCACGGCGCAGGAGATCGCGGACTGTTGCCTGTGGCTGGCGTCGCCGCAGGCGTCGTACGTGAACGGCGCGATCATTCCCGTCGATGGCGGGTGGTCGCTCGGCGGTGCCTCCGAGGTGTTCACCGCCATGCGAAACCTGCTGGCGGGCTGAGTTTTTCAGTGTCCGCCTGAAGCGATCTTCTTCGGATCGATGAACGCCTGCAACGGCGACAGCTTCGTATAGGTGTCGAGTAGCGCCCGCCCCAGCGCCGCATGCGCCTCGACGACCGGATTCGTGGCCCCGTAATTGTCGGCATCCGGCGCCTGATCGGTGAAGAACGAATACACCACCATCGGCCCGCCATCGGCGTCGAACATGATCCCTGTGTCGTGCCGCTTGTCCTCCGAGGCCCCGTGCTTGGTGGCGAACCGCGCCCGCTCGTCCGACGACATGTTCCGCCGCACCCCGTCCGTATACCCCACCGCCGACCAGGTCATGATCCGCAGCACGTCCTGTGTCGACTGCTTCGACAGCAGCGTCCCCGAAGCCAGCCGATACAGCAGTTCATTGTTCTCCCGAGCCGTTGTGTACCCCAGATAGAACCGGCTGTCCCCGGCGATCGGCACCACCCGGGTCTCCTTGAACCCCAACCGATCCAGCGTCTCGTTGATCTGATCCCCCGACACGAACCGCGACATCAACCGCACCGCGGTGTTGTCCGAAACCTGCAACATCGTGGTCAGCAGATTCGCCACGGTGAGCTGATCCCCGAAGGCCGCCTGATTCAAATACAGCCCACTACCCTCGGCCACCATCTCCGCATCCAGCGTCGTCGTATCCGACAACCGGATCCGCCCCGCGTCCACCTCACTCATCAACGCCGTCATCACCGCCAGCTTCTGCACACTGGCCCCCTCGATCACGAAATCCGCGTCCTCCTCCACCACCGTCTCCGGCGCCCCCGCCCCCAATTCCCTGACCAGACAATGCCACCGCCCACCCGCCAGCTTCGTCACCGCCCGATACTGCGCATCGAACGCGGGCCCGATAACCGGCACTCCAGCCCTCGCCTCCGTCGCCCTTACCATCCCGCCGACGGCAATAGCACTGGCCCCCAATAGCATCCGCCTACTGAATCCACGCACCGCCGAAACCTAGCCGCGCCGATCACATTTCAGCAACCACATCCCGCATAATCCCAGCTCTAACGGGTGGACTGAGGCTGTGGAATCCGCCAGGCCTCGGCCAGCCGGGACGGATGGATTCGGATTCCACCCCCGAAGAACTCACAAAACTTCATGATCAACGGATCCCACCCGACCGAATCGACATGCGCCGTCCCCGGCACAATCAACCCCTCCTCCACATGCGCCCGCACCACCCGCACCGTATGCGCGGTAATCCGCCCGTCCTCATCGAACGCCCGCGACGACACCACCTCGCACTCGAGCTGAATCGGACACTCCGCAATCCGCGGCGCCCCAACGATCTCCGACGCCTCCGGTGTCAACCCCGCAGCCCCGAACTTATCCGGCTCAAACCGATACCCCTTCTCCACCTTATGCGGAGTCATCTCCGGCGACCCACTCAACAACGCCAACCGATCCACCGCCGACACCATCTCGGAAGAAGGCAGATTGAGCACACATTCCCTCTCCCGCAACATGTTCCGCGTGGTCTGAGAGGAGGCGCTCATCCCGAGCATGCCTCGATCCCCCAACCACCACGCCGACGACATAGGCGCGATATTCCCCGTCCCATCCCCATTCCGAGTGCTGATCAACACCACCGGCGTCCCGAAATACAAAACCTTCAAGTCGATCACTCGATGCATGCCTAGAGCCTGCTGCCCTCGCCACCCTCACGCTGGCAGAAATCGGACGTAGCATCCGCCTGCCCGAACTCGCTAGATCCCCTTAGCCGCCAACGGTTCCCCTACCATCAACTCCGCCGTCTCGATGAGCTCGCCCAACACCGGCGCCGCCGCTTCCATGGCGGCACTTCTCCGATGTACCTCGAGAGCCTTCTCATCGGCATAGATCTCCGAAACCCAGAACGACTCCGCATCATCCCGCGCTTGCTGCAGCACGTACAGCAGTGTCCCGCCCTCCTCCCGGGCCTGCTCCACCACCCCTTTCATGGCCGCGACGAACTGCTCGCCCGCCCCCGCCTTGACCCGAACCCGAGAAAGCAACGCCACCTGCGTCATTGAACTCACCTCGATTCAGTAGCTGATTCCATACTCCCAGCCCGCCACGCTGATCGTCAGTCAACGGACGGGATCGGCGGTGTGGCAGGTGCGGAATCCGCACTGCCGTGATTGCTCTCGGGGAGAAGCACGGCGAGGTCGGCCGGCGCGGCGTCCGGAAAGAGTTGCCGCATCGCGATCATGCTCAGAATGCGGTCGCGCTCCGGGCCGGGTGGGAGGCGTGCGGCGACATCGCGAGCAGCCTTGGTGCGCTTGGCATTCTCGACAGCCTTGTCCAGCAGGGCCAGGTTCTCCCGTGCCGCCTTGTCGACATCACCGGCGCGCGCGTAGAACAGCGCGGAGATTCCGGTCGGCAGCGCCCCGCAAATCGTCGTGAACAGCGCGATGTCCCGGCTGCCGAACACGGCCAGGGCGGCAGCGCCCAGCAGCGCCGACACCCCCAGCACGCCGGAGATCAAATACGTCCAGAAGTAGGCCGTGCTCTGCCGCTTCGCACTCCCGATGTACTGGAAGTACTCACGCGCCTGCAGCGAATCGATATTCGGCCGCGGCGGCACTGGAATCGGAGCCTGTCCGTACCCCTGTCCTACCGACCCGGCCTGCGTCGGCTGAGTCAGGGCTGGTGGGACGAACTGCGGTTGAGGCAGGGGCGGTGGCACGAACTGCGGCTGCGCCTGCAGTGACGACTGCGGTCGTGTTACCAATGGCGGTAATACGCTTGTTTCCACCGGATCTCCGCGCAGCACGCCCCATTCCCCGGCTGCCCGCAAAGACCGCTCGGCAGCCTGCTCGAGGGCCTGCCTTCTCGCCTTCCGTGCCCGGATCGTCGCCTGTACCGCCCCGGCCATCGCCGCACCCACCCCGACAACCCCGGCCGCCGACACGATCGCCTCGAACCCCATGCCGCATCCTTACATGTCCGCCCCTCCGGCCGCGATTCGTGATTCCCCGGCCTGCCGACGGGCAGGGTGCGCCAACGAGAAACCGGTGCGAACCGTGAGGTTCGCACCGGTTTTGTTGTGTTGGAATTTACTTCAGCTTGTCGCTGGACAGGCCTAGGACGCGGCGGGCGACGATGAGCTGCTGGATCTGTTGGGTGCCTTCGAAGATGTCGAGGATCTTGGAGTCGCGGCCCCACTTTTCCAGGAGGGTGCGCTGGGAGTAACCCGTGGCACCGGCCAGTTCGACGGCCTTCAGCGTCACATCCGTGCCCATGCGGCCGGCCTTGGCCTTGGACATGGAGGCCTCGAGGGAGTTGGGCTTCTTGTTGTCGGCCATCCAGGCGGCACGCAGGGAGAGCAGGTAGGCGGCTTCCCAATCCGCTTCCAGGCGGAGGAATTCCGCGGCGGCGGCGTGCTGGTTGTTGGCGGGCTTGTCGTAGGAGATCTCGATGCCCGCGTCGGTCAGCACCTGACGCAGCTCTTCCAGGGCGGCGCGGCCGACGCCGACGGCCATGCCGGCGACCAGGGGGCGGGTGTTGTCGAACGTCTGCATGACGCCGGCGAAACCCTTCTCCACGTTGACTTCCGGGGAGCCGAGGATGTTGTCCTTGGGGATGCGGCAGTCTTCGAAGCGGATTTCCGCGGTGTCGGAGGCCTTGATGCCGAGCTTGTGCTCGAGGCGGGACACGGTCAGGCCCTTGGCATCCCGGGGGACGACGAAGGACTTGATGGCGGCGCGGCCGGCGGAGCGGTCCACCGACGCCCACACCACGATGTGGGTGGCGCGCGAGCCCGCGGTCACGAAGATCTTGGTGCCGTTGAGGACCCACTCGTCACCGTCGAGGGTGGCGGTGGCGGTGACCGCCGCGGAGTCGGAGCCGAAGGACGGCTCGGTGATGGCCATGGCGGCCCACACCTTGCCGAAACGCTTGAGCTGCTCGTCGGTGGCGACCGCGGCGATGGCGGCGTTGCCGAGGCCCTGGTAGGGGATCGACAGCATCAGGCCGACGTCGCCCCACGAGGTCTCGAGCGCGTTCATCAGCGCGGACATATTGCCGCCGTTGGTGTTACCCAGCAGCTCGGTGGCGTGCTTGTCCTCGTCGCCGGTGCGGCCGCCGGTGGCGCCGGAGATCTGCTCGGTGCCGGAGTCGGACAGGCCCTCGACCATGGCGGCCATGGTGTCCAGCTCGACCGGGTACTCGTGCTCGGCGAGGTCGTACTTGCGGGACGCGGGGCGGAAGATCTCCTGCGCGACCTGGTGCGCCTGGTTGGCACTGGCCCGCAGCTTCTTGGGGAGTTCGAGATTGATCATGGTTGTCTCCGTGGGGAAGTCGGGGCTAGATGAGGACGATGCCTTCGGCGACGCCGACGCCGCGCAGATCGCGGTACCAGCGCTCGACCGGGTGCTCCTTGGTGAAGCCGTGTCCGCCCAGCAGCTGCACGCCGTCCAGGCCGATCTGCATCCCCTTGTCGGTGGCCAGCTTCTTGGCCAGCGCGGCCTCGCGGGCGAAGGACAGCCCCTGCTCCGCGCGTGACGCACCCCGCAGAGTCACGAGACGAAGACCATCCAGCTCGATCGCCATGTTCGCGACCATGAACGCGACCGCCTGGCGGTGGGCGATCGGCTCACCGAACGCCTCGCGCTCCTTCACATACGGAATCACGTAGTCCAGCACGGCCTGACCGGTACCGATGGCCAGCGAGGCCCAGCCCAGACGGGCCAGCCGCACCGCGTCGGCGTACTCCTCGGCGCGCACCGCACCCTCGGAGTCACCCAGCAGCGCCGTGGTCGGCACCGCCACATTGTTCAGCAGCAGCCGACCCAGGCCCGCGGCCCGCATACCCATGCTCGGATCCGCCTCGACCACAACACCTTCGGTGTTGGACTCGACGATGAAGAAGGTCGGGCGGCCATCCAGCTCGGCGGCCACGATGAACAGTTCCGCGTCACCGGCGGCCGGCACCAGGGTCTTCACGCCGTTGAGGCGGAAACCGCTGGGCGAACGAGTCGCCTTGGTCTTCAACGCGAACGGATCGAACAGCGCCTGCGGCTCGGAGATGACGACCGACGCCTGCGGCACGTTCTCACCCGTGAAGGCGCCCAGGTAGGTCTTCTGCTGCGCGTCGGTACCCCACTGCGACAGCGCGACCGCGACACCGCTGGGCGCCAGGATCGGCAGCGCCAGGCCCATGTCGCCGTGCGCGAGCGCCTCGGCCACCAGCGAATTGGTGACCGCGCCGCGCTCGGACGCCGCGCCCTCGAGCTCCTCGGGCACGTTGATCAGGGTGATGCCCAGCTCGGCGGCGCGCTCGAGCAGATCGCGCGGGGCCTTGGCGGCATTGTCGGCGTCGTAGGCGGCCGGGCGCAGGATCTCGGCCGCGAACTCGCGCACCGTCTCGACGATCATCTGCTGCTCGTCGGTCGGGGTGAGGTCGAAGTAGTCCTTCTTGCGAGACTCGTTGGCGGGCAGCCGCTTCGGCGCGCCACCTCCGGCGACCTTCTCGAACGCGCGGGTCGCGGCGCCGAGCGTGCGGAAACCGGTCTTGGTGCCCTCGTAGGTGAGGCGCTCGATCGGCTTGCGCAGCTTGTACTTCTCGGCGAGTTCGGACCCCGTGATGGTCGTCATGACCCGCATCGCCGCGCCCATCCAGTCGCGTTTGACCGGGTTCAGGCCAACGGCGGAGGTATCCCGCTTCGTTGCGGTGTCTCGAGTGCTCATAATCACCAGTTTTCTATCGAGGAGGTGGGTGATCCTGCCCAGCAATCTTACTCCTGAGTAAGACTATCTTACTTCAGAGTAAGAAGTGGCGTCCAGGATTGTCGAATCGGCAGGTCAGCGCGGTGGTTCGAACTTACCGGCGGGTACTACCCGGATCTAGTGAAACAAACATGCTTCAGACGATGGCGAGCTGGGCTAGGGTGTCGGCGCATAACTCGCTCCTGATGGAGGTTCTACATATGAAGATCGCGCTCGGAACCGCGGGCCTGATTGCCGCAGGTCTCTTCCTCGCCGCCCCCGCCGGCGCCGAACCCGTCCAGCTGCAGCCGATCGACATCGGCATCACCGGCTCCGGCATCGGCACCGGCTCGGGCGCCGGCGGCTGCATCTCCGGCGTCGGCACCGAAATCGGCCTCGGTTCGGTCGGCGTGGGCTCCTCGGCCCCCGGCGGTCCGTTCCTCGACCTCGGCTCGGTCTGCGTCCCGCTGGGCTGAGTGACGGTATCGCGCCGCTGATCCGGCGGCGCGCCCGGCGGCGGGACCGCAGCCCGCGCCGGGTATCGCGCATCGACGCGGAACCGGTGGCCGGGCCGCTCGCCGGATGCGATCATGCGGGAGATGGGACAGCGGCCGGTCGACGCCTCGAATGGCGAGATCTACTGGGTAGCCGGGATTTTCGCGGCGGTGATGACGGCGCTCTCCGGCCGGTACGGCTACCACCGCGACGAACTCTATTTTCTGGCCGCGGGACGGCGATTGGATTGGGGATATCCCGATCAGCCACCGCTGGTGCCGCTACTGGCCCGCGCGATGTCGGCCATCGATTCGAATTCCGTGATGCTGCTGCGTGTTCCGGCGACCATTGCCGCGGCCATCGTGGTGATCTGCGCGGGATTCGCCGCCCGGGAACTCGGCGGCGGACGGGCCGCGCGGGTGATCGCCGCCGCGGCAACAGCTTCGGCTGCGGTGCTCGTCGGTGCCGAGCACACTCTCAGCACAGCGGGAATCGACCTCGCGGTGTGGTCGGTGCTGACGCTGCTCGTCCTGCGTTTGCTGCGACGGGATTCCGATCCGCGCGTCTGGCTCGTCATCGGCGTAGTAGCCGGAATCGGAGTTCAGAACAAGGTGCTGATCGTGCTTCCCCTCGCCGTGCTGGCATTCTCGCTGCTGGCCGTCGGACCGCGAGAAGTGTTCGCCACCAGATACTTTCCCATCGCCCTCGGCATAGCAGCGGCGATCAGCGCGCCCTACGTGATCTGGCAAGCCCGCAACGGCTGGCCGCAATGGGCGCTGAGCCGAGCCATCGCCGGCGGCTCCTCGGGCAGCTCGAACTCCCGAATCGAGTTCGTAGTCCTGCAATTCGGCCTGATCGGAGTGCTCCTCGTCCCGCTCTGGATCTTCGGCCTGTGGTGGCTGTGGCGCTCCCGCTACCGAGCCTTCGCCCTCACCTACGCTGTCCTCTTCCTCGCCTACCTGATCCTGACCGGCAAGGCCTACTACCTCGCCGAGATGTACCCCCTGCTGCTCGCCGCCGGTGCCGTCGGCATCGAATCAGGGCTCGTGGCCCACCGAATCCGCCGTGCCGCACTGACTTTCGCCATCGCCGCGAACGCGCTGTTCTCGGTGGCGCTCTTCCTGCCGCTGCTGCCGATGTCGGTCCTGCGTGACCCGTCACCGATCATGGCCATTGACAAGGAAGCCGGCGAGACCGTCGGCTGGCCGCAGTTCACCGCCCAGATCGCCGATGCCCGTGCGCAATCCGCCCCTGACACGGACATTCTCACCGGCAACTACGGCGAGGCGGCCGCCCTCGAGCACTTCGGCGCGCGATACGACCTGCCGACCCCGCACAGCGTCCACAACGCCTACTGGTGGTGGGGCCCGCCCGCCGACTCCCACGCGGCGATCATTCTCGGCATCTCCGACGACCGCGTGTCCCGCTTCTGCGTCGATCCGAAACCGCTGGGCCGCATCGACAACGGTCTCGGCATCCACAATGACGAGCAGGGCGGCGCGATCATTCTCTGCCGCACGCCCCGCCGCCCCTGGTCCGAGATGTGGCCCGCCATGCGCCACCTCGGCTGAGCCTCAGGCCTGCAGGGCCGCCAGCACCTGGTCCTGGAGGTGACCGTTGGTGGCCACCGCGCTGCCGCCGTGCGGGCCGGGCCGGCCGTCGAGGGCGGTGAAGGTGCCGCCCGCCTCGCGAATGAGGATGTCGAGGGCGGCCATGTCCCACAGGGAGAGTTCGGGTTCGGTGCAGATGTCGACCGCGCCCTCGGCGAGCAGGGCGTAGCCGAAGAAGTCGCCGTAGCCGCGCACCCGCCAGACCTCGTCGGTCAACGCGATGAGCTTGGCGCGGCGGCCGATCGCGCGCCAGCCGGAGAGGCTGGAGATGGCGAGGCTGGAGGCGCCCAGTTCGGCCACGGCCGAGACCGAGATGGCCTTGGGCTCGCCCTGTTCGAAGCTGCTGAACGCGCCCGAACCGGCGGCCGCCCACCAGCGCCGCGACAGCGCGGGCGCGCTCACCACGCCCACGACCGGGACGCCGTCCTCGAGCAGGGAGATGAGCGAGGCCCACACCGGGACGCCGCGCACGAAGTTCTTGGTGCCGTCGATCGGGTCGATGACCCATTGGCGGCCGGTGAATTCGGCGTCGCCGCCGAACTCCTCGCCGAGCACGAGATCGCCGGGCCGCTCGGCGCCGAGGATCTCGCGCACCTTCCGCTCGACGGCGAGATCGGCATCGGAGACCGGCGTCAGATCGGGCTTGGAATCGATCTTCAGGTCGAGCGCACCGAACCGCTCACGAGTAATGGCGTCGGCCGCGTCGGCCAGCTGCAGCGCGAGTTCCAAGTCAGCGGAGTATCGGGTCACGAACCAGCAGGTTAGTCCAGTCCAGTTAACGGTGGGTGTCCTCAGTCGCCAACTTCGAGTGGCACACCGGTGAGGGGATTCGTCCGGATTCGCCGCACCGATGTGCCACTCGATGAATCAGGCGGGCACGGCCTCGGTGCGGGCGGCGGTGAGTGCGTTTGCCCACCAGTCGAGTTCGTCGAGGAGCCGGGTGGCGGCGGCCTCGAACTCGGCCGGGTCGATGAGGGCGCCGGACTGATCGAACAGCAGGAAGTAGCGCGGGAAGGACACGTAGTCCTTGACCGTGTGGGCATTGAGCTCATTGAAGACCGCGCGCAGGCCCTCGATGGCGAGCAGGCCGCCGGACTTGCCGCTGTAGCCGACGAAACCGATGCTCTTGCGGTTCCACTGGGTGTAATGCCAGTCGATGACCGTCTTCAGCGACGACGGGAAGCTGCGGTTGATATCGGGCGTCACGACGATGAACGCGTCGGCGGCCGTGAGCCGCTGCGCCAATTCCTCGCCATTGCCGGGGCGCACCGGGTTCGGTTCCATGAGCGGGGAGACCGCGGGCAGGGCGTGCGGCAGGTCGTAGTCGGCCAGATCGATGAGATCGACCTCGAACCTGCCGTGCCGCCGCGCCTGCTCGGCGATCCAGTTCGCCACCACCGGTCCGAAACGTCCCTCCCGGACGCTGCCGATGATCACCGCGAGCCGCAGGGGAGTGCTGGTCATTTGGGGTCTCCTTCGAGATTCGCCGCGACCGGTCGGTCGCTCGAGATCAACTCTGCGATCCGGCGAAAGCCCTAGGGAGACCACGCTGAGGGTGGTAGTGGCAGGGACACCCTACGGAGCGCCCGCGTTGCTAGCGTCGAATTCGTGAGTGAGAACGAGCTCGGACTGTTCCTGCGCCTGCGCCGGGAGGCGGTCACGCCCGCCGAGGTGGGCCTGCCGACCGGACCGCGCCGCCGCACCCCCGGCCTGCGCCGCTCCGAATTGGCCACGCTCGCGGGTGTTTCCGTGGAATACCTGACCCGGCTCGAGCAGGGACGCGACCGGCATCCGTCCGCGCCGGTGCTGATCGCGCTGGCCGACGCCCTGCGGCTGACCCCCGCGCAGCGCGTGCACCTGCTCGGTTTCGCCAAGGCGGGCGATCCGAACTTCAACTGCCGCGGCGGTTCCGGACCCAACCGGAGCATCCGCCCGGCCGTGCAGGCCATGCTCGACCAGCTCGAACCCGCGCCCGCCGCGCTCATGAACCGGCTCAGCGAGATCCTCGCCGTCACCGACGGCTACCGCGCCCTGTTCGGCCCGATCGGCCTGCTCGACCACGGCCTCCCCGGCAGCTATGCCCGCTATGTCCTGTCCGACCCGCGTGCCCGCACCGCCTACCCCGACTGGGAACACAAGGCCGACAAGGTCGTCGCCACCCTGAAACAGGGCCCCGGCCGCAATGACCCCCACGTCAACGCCCTGTTCGAGGAGCTTTCCGCCACGGTCGGACCCGAATTCACCCGCCGCCTCGAATCCATCCCGGGCCTCCCCGACACCAATGGCGTCGGCCGCCTCACCCACCCCGAGGCCGGCACGCTGCGCCTGGCCTACGAAACCCTCAATCTCTCGGCCGACGACGACCAGTTCCTCATGGTCTACCTCCCCGCCGACGATGCCACCGCGCAGGCCCTCGACCGCCTGGTCGGACGTCGCCCGGGCGGTCTGCGCGCCGTCGCGGGCTGAGGGCGGGCGCGGCTCGGCCGCCGACGTTTCGGGGACGCGGAGGCGGGAGGGTAGATTTGAACATCGTGCATCCTGACGTTTCTGCTGACCTTGCCGAACTCGACACGACTCTCAAGACCATCGAGTCCGTGCTCGACATCGACGAGCTGGCTCGCCGTATCGATGAGCTGGAGCAGCAGGCGGCCGATCCCGAGCTGTGGAACAACCAGGAGCACGCCCAGAGCGTGACCAGCGAGTTGTCGCATGCCCAGGCCGAATTGCGCCGCGTCAAGGAGCTGCGGCAGCGGCTCGAGGATCTGCCCGTCCTCTACGAGCTGGCCGAGGCCGAGGAGGGCGCCGACCAGGCCGCCGCCATCGCCGACGCCGATGCCGAGCGCGCCAGCCTGCACGCCGATGTCGAGGCGATGGAAGTCCGCACCCTGCTCTCGGGCGAGTACGACAAGCGTGAGGCGCTGGTCAACATCCGCTCCGGCGCGGGTGGCGTGGACGCCGCCGACTGGGCGCAGATGCTGATGCGGATGTACGTGCGCTGGGCCGAGAGCCACAAGTACCCGGTCGAAATCTACGACACCTCCTACGCCGAGGAGGCGGGCATCAAGTCCGCGACCTTCACGGTGAAGGTGCCCTACGCCTACGGCACGCTGTCGGTCGAAATGGGTACGCACCGACTGGTCCGTATCAGCCCGTTCGACAACCAGGGCCGCCGCCAGACCTCCTTCGCCGAGGTCGAGGTGCTGCCCGTGGTCGAGACCACCGACCACATCGAGATTCCGGACGGTGAGGTCCGCGTCGACGTGTACCGCTCCTCGGGACCCGGCGGCCAGTCGGTCAACACCACCGACTCCGCGGTCCGCCTGACCCACATCCCGACCGGTATCGTCGTCACCTGCCAGAACGAGAAATCGCAGCTGCAGAACAAGATTTCGGCCATGCGCGTGCTGCAGGCCAAGCTGCTGGAACGCAAGCGACAGGAAGAGCGCGCCCAGATGGACGCGCTCAAGACCAACGAGGGCGCGTCCTGGGGCAACCAGATGCGCTCCTACGTCCTGCACCCGTACCAGATGGTCAAGGATCTGCGCACCGGTTACGAGGTCAACAACCCCTCCGCCGTCCTCGACGGTGATATCGACGCGTTCATCGAATCCGGGATCCGCTGGCGCATGCGGGAGCAGACCACCCAGGGGTAAAGCATGCATTCGATTCTCGCCGCGGGCACCGGAGCCGATTTCGGGAACTGGCTACGATCCAGCGGTCTCGAGATCGTGCTGCTGGTCGTCGGGGCCATGTTGTTCAGCCGCGGCGCGACCTTCGTGCGCGACCGCATCACCCGCAAGATCGACTCCGGCTTCCGCAGCAGTGATTCGCTGGTCCGATCCGAGGCCGCCAAGCACCGACATGCGTTGGCGCAGGTCATAACCTGGGTCGTACTGTCGATCGTCTACTTCCTGGTTTCGCTGGAAGTCTTGCGGCGCTTGGGTTTCGAGCTCGGAGGTCTGGTGGCCCCGGCCGCAGTGCTAGGCGCCGCACTGGGTTTCGGCGCTCAGCGCATTGTGCAGGACCTGCTCGCGGGATTCTTCCTGATCACCGAAAGGCAGTACGGCTTCGGCGATGTGGTGCGCATCGCCGTCACTGGAAACTCCACGGAGGCCGAGGGTACGGTCGAGGACGTCACGTTGCGCATCACGACTCTGCGTAGCGCCGACGGTGAAGTGATAATCGTCCCGAACGGTCAGATCGTGAAAGTGACCAATCTGTCGAAGGATTGGGCGCGCGCCGCAATCGACGTGCCCGTTCCCGCTACCGCCGACATCAACAAGGTCAACGAGATCCTGCACGACGTGGGCGCCAAGGCCTTCGCCGATCGCAAGCTGAAGGCCCTGCTGCTGGACGAGCCCAGCGTGATGGGTGTCGAAGATCTCACCGTCAACCAGATGAACATCAAGATGGTGGCAAGGACGCTGCCGGGCAAACAGTTCGAAGTCGGGCGAGAGCTGCGCGTGCGGGTGGCCGCGGCGCTCCGCCGGGAGGGTCTCAGTGACGGAGCTAGTTAAGAGAGCACGTAGGTCCACGACGTTGAGAACACGCAAGTCCACGGCGATCCTGATGGCCGTGTGGGTGGGAACGTTCGTCCTGTACGTCTTCGTCAAGCCCGCAGAACACGAGCCCAGGACCACCCCGCCGATCGTGAACACCATGCTCAGCAACTATCTGCCAAACACTTCCGAGCACCCGCAGCGGTGAGGTGACCTCCGCGCGGTGTAGTCAGCCCCGGCCGCGCGCTGGCTACACTGGCTCCCCGTGATAACCCTGCGCAACGTCACCAAGTCGTATCAGACCTCGACGCGGCCGGCGCTGGACAATGTCTCCGTCGATATCGGAAAAGGCGAGTTCGTCTTCGTTATCGGGCCCTCGGGCTCCGGAAAGTCCACGTTCATGTCGCTGCTGCTCAAGGATGAGAAGCCGACCACCGGTGAGGTGTGGGTCGCCGACTTCCGGGTCGACAAGCTGCCCGGGCGCAAGGTTCCACATCTGCGTCAGCGCATCGGCTGCGTCTTCCAGGACTTCCGGCTGTTGCAGCAGAAGACCGTCGAGCAGAACGTGGCGTTCGCGCTCGAGGTGATCGGCAAATCTCGAGCATTCATCAATCGCTCGGTGCCGGAGGCGCTCGACATGGTCGGGCTCGCGGGCAAGGCCGACCGGCTGCCCGGCGAACTCTCCGGCGGTGAACAGCAGCGGGTGGCGCTCGCACGCGCCTTCGTGAACCGGCCGCTGGTATTGCTGGCCGACGAACCGACCGGCAACCTCGACCCGGAGACCAGCGCGGACATCATGACTTTGCTCGAACGCATCAATCGCACCGGAACCACGGTGGTCATGGCCACCCACGACAACACCATCGTCGACGCCATGCGCCGGCGCGTGGTCGAACTGGATCGCGGGCGCATCGTGCGCGACGACGAGATGGGTGTCTACGGGGTGGGCCGGTAATGCGCGCGGGATTCCTATTCAGCGAGGTCTTCACCGGCCTCCGTCGCAATGTCACCATGACCATCGCCATGATCCTGACCACCGCGGTGTCGCTGACCATGCTGGGCGGCGGACTGCTGGCGGTGCGGATGGCGGACAAGATTCAGGACTACTACGTCCAGCGCGTGGAGATCCGGCTGTACCTGGACGATCAGGTCTCCAAGACGGATCCCGACTGCACCGGGCAGGTCTGCGCATCGTTGATGAGCGATCTGAAGAAGCACTCGGATGTGAAGAGTGTGCAGTTCGTCAACAGCGCGGACGCGGTGAAGGAGGTCCGGGACACCACCTTCAAGGATCAGCCCGGGCTCGCCGACGAGGTCAGCAAGGACGGACTGCCCGCCTCGTTCCGGGTGAAGCTCGACGATGTCACCGAATACCGGTCCATCTACGACGATTTCGCCAAACGGCCGGGCGTCATGACGGTGCTCAATGACATGGACATCGTGGACCGGCTGGTCAGCTTCTTCGTCGGATTGCGCAATGCCGCATTCGGTTTGGCGGCGCTGCAGGCGCTGGCGGCACTGCTGTTGATCGCCAACATGGTTCAGGTAGCCGCACTCGCCCGCAAAACCGAGGTCGGCATCATGCGACTGGTCGGCGCGACCCGCTGGTACACCCAGCTCCCGTTCCTGCTCGAAGCGGTGCTCGCCGCGCTCGTGGGATCGCTGCTGGCCGTAGGCGGTTTGTTCATCGCGCAGCCGCTGGTCATCAACCGCGCCCTGGGCTCGCTCTTCAACGACCAGGTGCTGCCCCGCATCACCGGCGACGACATCGCCGCGGTTGCGATGATCGTCACACCGGTCGGTATCGGATTTGCCGCGCTGACGGCATATGCCGCACTTCGGTATTACGTCCGCGAGTAGGGGTGCGAAGTTCGGCTTATACGCGCCAACGGGGTTCAGGCTGTCGGATCGTGTCCGTAGGATTGCCGTCGTGAGCGCGCCGGAGGTCGAGACCGCAATTGTCGGGAACCTGGATGATGCCGGAAATGATCCGGCGCACCAGGTTCTTCGAAAGACCTTCGGGTACGACAGTTTTCGCGGGCCGCAGCGGGAGATCGTCGACCAGGTGATCTCCGGCGGCGACGCGCTGGTGCTGATGCCCACCGGTGGCGGCAAGTCGCTGTGCTATCAGATTCCGGCGCTGGTGCGGCCGGGCGTGGGCGTGGTGATCTCACCGCTCATCGCTTTGATGCAGGACCAGGTCGACGCGCTCAATGCCGTCGGTGTGCGGGCCGGATTCCTGAACTCGACCCAGTTCCCGGACGAACGGCGCACGGTCGAGGCGCAATTCGTGGCGGGGGAGCTGGATGTGCTCTACCTCGCGCCCGAACGCCTGCGGCTGGAGTCCACGGCCTCGCTGCTGGATCGGGGCAAGATCTCGGTCTTCGCCATCGACGAGGCGCACTGTGTGTCGCAGTGGGGCCACGACTTCCGGCCCGACTATCTGGGCCTGTCGGTGCTGCACGAGCGCTGGCCGGATGTGCCGCGCATCGCGCTGACCGCGACGGCGACCGAGGCGACCCGCAAGGAGATCGCCGAGCGGCTGGATCTCACCCGGGCCAAGCACTTCGTGGCCAGCTTCGACCGGCCGAACATCCAGTACCGGATCGAGGCCAAGAATCGGCCGGAGCACCAGCTGCTCTCGTTCATCCAGAACGAGCACGCCGGTGACGCGGGCATCGTGTACTGCCTGTCGCGCAACTCGGTCGAGAAGACCGCGGCGTTCCTGACCGCCAATGGCGTGGAGGCCGTGCCCTATCACGCGGGGCTGGACAACCGGACCCGCGCGACGAATCAGGCGCGGTTCCTGCGTGAGGACGGCCTGGTCGTGGTCGCCACCATCGCCTTCGGCATGGGCATCGACAAACCGGACGTGCGCTTCGTCGCGCACCTGGACCTGCCCAAATCCGTGGAGGGCTACTACCAGGAGACCGGCCGCGCCGGTCGCGACGGTCAGCCGTCCACCGCCTGGATGGTCTACGGCCTCAGTGACGTTGTGCAGCAACGCAAGATGATCGACTCCTCCGACGGCGACGCCATGCACCGCCGTCAGCTGCAACTGCACCTGGACGCCATGCTCGCGCTCTGCGAGACCGTCCAGTGCCGCCGCGTCCAGCTGCTCGCCTACTTCGGCCAGCAGGGCGAACGCTGCGGCAACTGCGACACCTGCCTCAATGCCCCCGAGGCGTGGGACGGCACCGTCCCCGCCCAGAAGGTGCTCTCCACGATCCTGCGCCTGAAACGCGAACGCGGCCAGAGCTTCGGCGCCGGCCACATCGTCGACATCCTCATCGGCAAGCGCAACCCCAAGGTCGAACAGCACGCCCACCACGAACTCAAGGTCTTCGGCATCGGCACCGAACTCCGCGACATCGAATGGCGCGGCGTGATCCGCCAACTCCTCGCCCAGGGCCTGCTCGCGGTCCACGGCGACTACGGCGTCCTGACCCTGACCGAGGCCAGCAACCAGGTCCTCTTCGAAAAGCGCGAGGTCATGCTCCGCCGCGAGCCCGAACGCGCCAAGGCCGCCCGAACCCCCAAGCCCGCCAAGGCCTCCCGCCTCGCCGCCGCCGACCTCAGCAAGTCCGACACCGACCTCTTCGAAAAACTCCGAGCCTGGCGCGCCACCACCGCCAAGGAACAGGGCGTCCCCGCCTACGTAGTCTTCCACGACGCCACCCTCCGAGAAATCGCCACCCGCAAACCCACCACCCTCGCCGACCTGGCAGGCATCTCCGGCATCGGCGAAAACAAGCGCGCCAAGTACGGCGAGGGCGTCCTGGAAGTCGTCGCCGGTTCGAGTGGCTCGGCAGGTGCAGCCTCCGACGACTCGTCGAAGAACGGCGCGGAGGGGACAGATACTGACGGACTGTCCGGGGCGTTGCGCGAAACACTGAGCTCCCCAACGGCTTCGGCGGTCTCGCCGGCTGCTCGGGGTGGTCGGTCCGGCTCGTCGGCGGGTGGTTCGCGCTTCGCGGATGGAGCCGCTGCTCGTCAGACCCCCGACTCGGGCAACCGCGGCGCCGCACAGCCGTCCCGGAGCGTCGGTCGTGTGTCCGGCGCTCGATCCACGACGTCCGAATCGCCGCGTACGTCCCGTTTTGACCGGTCCTCCGCCGGTGGTTCCGCCTCGGCTTCCGCTGCGCCGTCGAACTTCGGTGGATCGTCGAACTTCGCTGCGGCCGATGAGATCCCGTGGCCCGACGAGGCCCCACCTGACTTCGACGAGCTGCCGCCGGACTACCAATAGTCGGCCGCTGCGGCGCAACGCGTGGTAGGCGCTACTCGCTCGGCCCGCCGGCGGCTGCGCGGGAGCGGCGGTGCTCATTGACCGCGATCACCTGCCGCTCGCGGCTGGGAGGTCGCATGGGCATCGCAGAGCTGTGTCACGCGCTTACCGAAGGGACTTGTGCCGCATGAGTATCGATATGCAGAAGGTCGCCGCTGAGATTCGCGGGCGCTTGGGGGAAGCCGGGTTTCCCGAGGAGGGGGCCGCGAACCGGTCGGTGCTGGCGCTCGCCGAGGAGGCTGGCGAGTTCGTGGGTGCGTATCGGCGGTGGTCCGGACAGGCCCGGCGGACGGGAACATTCGAGGAGATGCGCGCGGAGCTGGCCGATGTGGTCATCGTCGCGTGGCTGGCCGCCGGTGAGCTCGGCATCGATCTCGATGCGGCGGTCGCCGACAAGCTGGCCGTCATGTCCGAGCGCGGCTGGCGCGATCCGGTGGCGGAGTGATCGTGCGCGGTGAGCTCGCGCACGGCCCTCAGCAGCGGATTTGGTTGCTGGGCGGCGGCAGGATAAGCTTTCGGAGCTGCCGCGGTCGAAGATCGCAGCAAGCGGCCTGGTCCCGTCGTCTAGCGGCCTAGGACGCCGCCCTCTCAAGGCGGTAGCGCGGGTTCAAATCCCGTCGGGACTACTGTGAAAGGCCCTTCAGTGAAAACTGAAGGGCCTTTTCGCTTTTCAGCGCAGCGGCTGCGCGCGGAAAATCATTGGCGCGCATCGGGATGCGCTCGCTACCGTTGATCTCGGCCGTAACCAAGGGGCGCACCGGAATCTCCGGACCGCGTACCTCGCGTCGGGTGCGGCCTTTCCCTGGTGACGCAGATTCACATCTGCTGAGGTTCGACTCCTTGACGTGATGCGCCCTGCCCGGTCCTGGGCGGTGTCACGGCTCTGCGAGCTCTCCGTTCAGTGGCATTTCGATGGCAATGGACGGGGGAGGCTCCCGCCGTGCGCCGTGGCCGGGCAGGGCGTATCCGGTCGTGCCCGAAAACCAAGTGCCGGAAGGAGATTGGCATGTTCAACAAGTCCACCTACACCACTGTCATGGACTGGCAGCGCACACTGCTGTTCCGTGACGGCGTTCTCCAGCAGGTGCTGGAACCGGGCCGCCACCGCTACGACGCCGAGCGCTGCACGCTGGTCACCGTCGACATGCGCCCGCGCGTGCTGCAGGTCGGCGGCCAGGAGCTGCTGACCAGCGACGGCCTCTCGCTGCGGGTGAGCTTCGCTTCCGACTGGGTCGTCACCGATCCGGTCGCGTTCACCACCGGCGCGCAGTACGCCGAGACCGTCCTCTACGGCGCGGTCCAGGAGGTCGCCCGCGATCTGGTGGCCGCGCACACCCTCGACGAGCTGATCGCCGACCGCGGTCTGCTCGGCACCGGCAAGCAGGCGGTCGCCGCGCAGGTCGAGCACCTCGGCATCCGGGTCGACACCGTGCGCGCCAAGGACCTCATGCTCCCGGGCGAACTCCGCAAGGCCGCCCTGGAAACGGTCCTGGCCCGCGAGCGCGGTCGCGCCGAGCTCGAGCGCGCCCGCGCCGAGGCAGCCGCCCTGCGCTCGCTGGCCAACACCGCCAAGCTGCTGACCGACAACCCGGCCCTGCTGCGCCTGCGCACCCTGCAGGTCGCCGCGACCCCGGGCACCAAGCTGGTGCTCAATGCCCCGGAATAAATGACTGGCCGGGGCAATTACAGTTGACCGTTATGAAGGAGAAGGGCCGCAAGGTCATCGCCAGCAACAAGAAGGCACGGCACAACTACTCCATCCTGGAGACGTTCGAGGCCGGGGTCGCGCTGGTCGGTACCGAGGTGAAGAGCCTGCGTGAGGGCAAGGCGTCGCTGGTCGACGCCTACGCCTCCATCGACGACGGCGAGGTGTGGCTGCGTGGCCTGCACGTCCCGGAGTACGGGCACGGCACCTGGACCAACCACGCGCCGCGCCGCACCCGCAAGTTGCTGCTGCATCGCCGCGAGATCGACAAGCTGCTGGGCAAGACCAAGGAGTCGAGCCTGACGCTGGTCCCGTTGTCGATGTACTTCTCCGACGGCAAGGTCAAGGTCGAGCTGGCCCTCGCCAAGGGCAAGCAGGACTACGACAAGCGCCAGGACCTGGCCCGGCGCGATGCCGAACGCGAGGTCACCCGCGAGCTCGGCCGTCGCATCAAGGGGATGCGCGGCTGAGCCCGCGACCCCCGCGCTGACGGCGCGTTAATGGAATGAACCACGGTTTGTTCGGTGTTAGGATAGGTAGCCCGGTGAGAGCCGGGAAGTTCATCTGGATTCAGTGGACACAGACGGGGCTGAACGGTTTCGACTGCGTACGTTGATTCAGGGGAAGCGTGTCGGTGCAGGCAGGAGACCACCGTATAAGCGTCGCTGTAACCCTATAAGCGCCGATTCTCATCAGCGCGACTACGCTCTCGCTGCCTAAGCAACGAAGCGTGTCTGTCAGCCCGGGTTCGCCCTCGACCCGGTCCCTGGCATCAGCTAGAGGGCTCTACCGTCCGACGCGGTCGCGGCGTCGGACGGGACATCCAACAGCGACTGGGATCGTCATCTCGGCTTGTTCGCGTGACCGAGAGATCCGAGTAGAGGCATAGCGAACTGCACACGGAGAAGCCCTGGAAATGCGGCGGAGGACCCGGGTTCGATTCCCGGCAGCTCCACTGGAAGGCCCCCGACCTGTACAGGTCGGGGGCCTTTTTCATGCGGGGTCCGGGTCAGATTGATGCTGCGCTGAGCTGGGCTACCTCGGCGGGGTGAGGGTCAGGTCGGCGGTGTCGATGAGTGCCATATCGCCAACCTAGCTGGCGCGGAATGAAGATAATCTGCAACGAAACTATGATGGGCGCATGACCGCACTGGCGCCCAAGCGTGATGAGCCTGATCTGTCGTTTCTGCTGGATCACACCAGTCATGTGTTGCGGAGTCGGATGGCGGTGGCGTTGGGGGAGATCGGGCTGACGGCTCGGATGCATTGTGTGCTGGTGCATGCGCTGGAGGAGGAGCGGACCCAGGTGCAGTTGGCGGCCATCGGGGATATGGACAAGACCACGATGGTGGTGACCGTGGATGCGCTGGAGAAGGCGGGGCTGGCGGAGCGGCGGGCGTCGAGTACGGATCGGCGGGCTCGGATCATCGCGGTGACGCCGGAGGGGGAGAAGATGGCCAAGCGGAGTCAGGAGATTGTGGATCGGGTGCATCGGGAGGCGTTGGAGGCGTTGCCGGAGCGGGATCGGGCGAATCTGTTGCGGGCGTTGAACTCGCTGGTCGAGGGGCATCTCGCGGAGCCGGTCGAGGCGTCGGCGGCGCGGCGGGCGCGGCAGTAGCGGGCTTCGACGCGGGAATCATCCGCTTAAATATTGTCTGCAACGGAACTATCTAGTACGGTCCATCTTGTCGTTCATGACAGGAGAAGACCACATGACCACGTCCAAGCGCCTTGCCCTAGCGGTACTTTCGGCGGCGACCTTGATGACCATCCTCGACGGCAGCATCGTGACCGTCGCCATGCCCGCGATCCAGGCGGATCTGGGATTCACGCCCGCCGGACTGAGCTGGACGGTGAACGCGTATCTGATCGCGTTCGGCGGACTGCTGCTGCTGGCCGGACGGCTCGGTGACCTGAACGGCCGAAAGGCCATGTTCCTCGCCGGGAATGCGGTGTTCACCGCGGCCTCGCTGTTCGCGGGGGCGGCGACCACGCCGGGGCTGCTGGTGGCGGCCCGGTTCCTGCAGGGGGTGGGCAGTGCCCTCGCGTCGTCGGTGGTGCTGGGCATCCTGGTGACCCTGTTCACCGAGAATCGTGAACGGGCCAGGGCCATCGGGGTTTTCAGCTTCACCGGCGCCGCGGGCGCGTCGATCGGCCAGGTGCTGGGCGGGGTGCTGACCGATGCGCTGAACTGGCACTGGATCTTCCTGATCAATGTGCCGATCGGGGTGGCGACCGTCGTCCTCGGCTGGAAGGCCCTGCCCGCCGATCGCGGAATCGGATTGGCGGCGGGCGCGGACGCGCTCGGCGCGCTGCTGGTGACCGGCGGGCTGATGCTCGGCATCTACACCGTGGTGAAAGTCGAAGAGTACGGCTGGATCTCGGCGCACACGCTGGGCCTGGGCGCGTTGTCGATCGTCCTGCTCGGCGCCTTCGTCCTCCGCCAGCGGACCGCTCGCACACCCCTGCTGGCACTGCGAATCTTCCGCTCCCGCAATGTCTCCGGGGCCAATCTGGCGCAGATGCTGACCCTGTCGGCCATGTTCGCCTTCCAGATCATCGTCGCGCTCTACATGCAGAAGGTGCTCGGCTACAGCGCCCTGGCCACCGGTCTGGCCATGCTGCCCGCGGCCGTCGCGATCGGCGGAGTGTCGCTGTTCGGATCGGCTCGGCTGATCACCCGCTTCGGTGAACGGGCCGTGCTGATCGCCGGATTGGCGCTGCTGCTGGCCGGAATGGGCTGGCTGACCCGACTGCCCGTCCATGCCACCTACGTCGTCGACCTGCTCCCGATGATGGTCCTGATCGCCGGCGGCGGCCTGGTCCTGCCCGCGCTGACGACCCTCGGCATGTCCGATGCCAAGCCCGAGGACGCCGGACTGGCCTCCGGATTGTTCAACACCACCCAGCAGGTCGGCATGGCCATCGGCGTCGCCGTGCTGTCCACCCTCGCCGCCTCGCGCACCGGCAGCCGACTTGCTTCGGGCGCAACCGAGGCCGCGGCCCTGACCGGCGGCTACCGCTTGGCCTTCACCGTCGCGGCCGGGCTACTGGCCGCCGCGCTGGTAGTCAGCCTGACCGTGCTGCGCCGTCCCGCGACCGTTGTCCCGACGGAGCTCGCGGCATCCGCTGCCTGACCTGAACCACCGCCGAATCCCACTCTGCCGAACGGACTTCACGTGCGTATTCTCCGAGCCCTGATAGCGGGACTGTTCCTGCTGGCCGCCGCCGCATCCGCGCAAGCGGCACCCCCGGAACCGCCGGGCTGGCACGCCGTATGGGCGACCTCCGCGCAATTGCCCAGTAAGGCAATGGATTCCAATTGGTCCCTGGACGGCTTCTCGAACCACACACTGCGACAGGTGATCCGGGTCAGCCAGGGCGGCGTAGCCATCCGGGTCCGCCTGACGAATCGCTACGGCACCCAGCCCTTGTCGATCGCCGGAGCCACCATCGCGGTGACCGATACCGGAGCAAGCATCCGCCCGAACACCCTGCGCCCCTTGACCTCCGGTCTCGCCTCCGCATTCGATATCCCTGCCGGCGCCGATCTCGTCACCGACCCGGTGCCGCTGTCCGTCGCACCGTTCCAGTCGCTGACCATCACCTTGTATCTGGCGCAGGCGACCGGCCCCGCCACCCACCACGCGCAGGCCTTCGCGACCACCTACCGGGCCCCCGGCGATCACCGCGCGGACGACTCCGGCCTGGCCTTCACCGAGACCACCCAGGCCTGGTACTACCTCTCGGGTGTCGAGGTCCTCGATGTGCTCCCGCACGCCTCCGGCGTGGTCGCCTTCGGTGACTCCATCACCGAAGGCGTCGGCTCCACGCCCGATGCCAACCACCGCTATCCCGACGCACTGGCCGAAAGGTTTGCCGCCGAAGGGAATCCGCGCGCGGTCATCGACCAGGGCATAGGCGGCAACCGCGTCACCGTCGACTCCACCTGGCTGGGCGACAGCGCCCAGCACCGCTTCCGCACCGACGTCCTCGACCAGCCCGGCATCGGCACGGTGATCATCCTCGCCGGCATCAACGACATCGGCCTCAGCGCCCCCGGCCCCGGCGCTGCCGACGCCGTGGTCCCGGTCTCCACCGACGACCTGATCGCAGCCCACCTCGACCTCATCCACCGGGCCCACGCCAAGGGCCTCCGCGTAATCGGCGCGACCCTGACCCCCTTCGGCGGTTCCCCCTACGATTCCCCTTCCGCCGAGTCCGCCCGCCTCGCCTTCAACGACTGGCTCCGCACCACCGCCCCCTACGACGCCCTGGCCGATTTCGACGCCACCCTCCGAGACCCCACCAACCCCCACCGTCTGGCCGCCACCTACGACAGCGGTGACCACATCCACCCCAACGACATCGGCTACGCCACCATGGCCGCAGCCCTTCGCCCCGCAGATTTCGCGTAACCCGTACGGAAGGCCCGGTCCGTAGGGACCGGGCCTTCGGGATTCGGGTGGTTAGCCGCCCGCGCGGCGGCGGAAGGTGCGTTTGCCGCCTGCCTGGGCGTGGGCGCCGTGGACCTTGCCGGAGTTGTGCCCGGACGCGCCCGCTGTGGCGTGGCCGTTCTTTCGTTCGAGGGCTTCCCGGAATTTGCGCTTGGTCGCGTCCGCCGGGGACTCGGTGGCGTCGCCCTCGTGCTGCTCGCCTGAAACTGCTTGTTCATCGGCCATGGAGTCAGCCTAGGTGAGGATGCGGGGTGTCAGTTGGTCCGGTTGGCGTAGTCGAGGGGGAGTTTGGCGGGGGGACAGTTGATTACGGTGTCGTCGTCGGGGGAGCGGGACTCGAGGAAGGTGATGCGGCCGGTGGAGGCCACGAGGGCCTGGGGGTAGGTGGGGCCCGCGTCGCGTTCGGCGGTGATCTCGGGGAGGTTGTCCTCGTAGCGGCCGAGGGTGCTCTCGGGGAAGTCGAGCATCCACTGCGGGTAGCAGATGGTGGTGTGGATTCGGCGTTCGCCCAGCCAGGCGATGAGGACGGTGACCGTGCCGGTCGGCTCGACCCAGGCGATCTTGTACATGTCGCCGCTGAGCTGGATCATCTTTGCCGGTTGGGCCGTGGACCAGCGGCCGAACATGGGCCCCTGGAGGCAGCGGAAGGCCACGGTGTGGGAATTGCGTACGTAGAGTTCGTATTTCCAGCCGTTGTCGTAGGCGTAGATGAGGTGGCGGCCCACAATGCCGGACAGGTCGCCCGCCATCGCGGGGGCGGAAGCGGCATCTTCGGCGCTCATCGCAAACTCCTCTCGGCCGACCTGCGTCAAACCCGGGCGTTCCGATCAGCGTATCCGCTGATCACCCTTTCATCGGAAAATGACGCAGGTCGGCCGGTCGAGGAGGCCGGGAGAGCGGGCCGATTCAGCTCGGCTGGGCCGCGGGCATCGCGTTGACCAACCCCTCCGCGGCGCCGACGGCCGCACCCACACCCGCGCCGAGCGCGGCGAAAGGCGCTGCGACCATGGCATAGCCGAGGGCCGCTCCGACGACCGGGACGATGACCAGGCCGATAGGCGCGAACGGGAGCCCGGCGACCAGGCCCGCGACCACGCCGATCACCGCACCCGTACTCGCGATCGGGCTGGCGGCCGTCGCGCCGACCGCCGCCCCGATGGTCGCGTCGCCGAGGATGGTCTTGGCGACATGCGTCGCGCGGAGGGTGTCGACCCCGGCGGCCTGAAGCGATTGGGCGAGAGCCGATTCCGTGCCCGCCGCGGCCGCGTTGATCTGCTGGGTCTGCTCGATGGTGAGGAAGAACGGCTGCTCGAACTGCACGGTCCCGATGCGGATCGACGAATCCGGGATGTCGGTGGCGGGCTGGGTCGCGGCCGGTGGGTCCTCGGCCAG